>JAYRTK010000206.1:0-6463 GCA_041919595.1 Lysobacteraceae bacterium | reverse complement strand
GGCAGCCGCCGACACGTCATCGCGCAGTCGTTCCATCACCGCGCGCGGCTGGTGGCCCATCAGGTCGAAGCGGAACGAATCGATCCGGTACTGCGTGGCCCAGGTCTTGACCGAATCGATCATGAGCTTGGCCATCATCCGGTGTTCGGTCGCGGTGTTCTCGCAGCAGGTCGAGCGTTCGATGTCGCCGGCGCCGTTGAGGCGGTGGTAGTAGCCGGGCACCACGCGGTCGAGCACCGAGCGGTCGCCCTGTCCGGAGGCGCTGGTGTGGTTGTAGACCACGTCCATGCCCACGCGCAGGCCCGCCCGGTTCAGCGCCATCACCATCGCGCGGAATTCGCGGATGCGCGCGGCGCCGTCGTCGGCATCGCTGGCGTAACTGCCTTCCGGTGCGGTGAAGTGCCAGGGGTCGTAGCCCCAGTTGAAACAGTCGGTCCCGCGCGCGGCGCCGGCCGCGGCCTGCTGGGCGTCGGAATCGGGCGCAGCCACCGGAATGACCGGCGTGACGCAGTCGCGTTCCGGTGTGCTCGCGAAATCGAACACCGGCAACAGGTGCACATCGGTGACGCCGGCGCGGGCGAGGCCGCGCAGATGGCGCATGCCGTTCGAGTTCCACTCGGTGAACGCGAGGTACTTGCCGCGGTTGCGCGCGCTGACGCTGTCGTCGCCGGCCGAGAAATCGCGCACGTGCAGCTCGTAGATCGCCATGTCTTCCTGCGCGCGGACGTTGTCCGGCGAGCGGGCGTGACGCCAGCCCGGCGGCATCAGCCAAGGCGAATCGAGATCGGCGATGTAGCTGCGCTGCGAGTCGGCGTTCAGGCCGATCGAATACGGATCGGTGACCAGATTGCGCACCACGCCGACGCCGCGAACGAAGACTTCGACCGCGTACTTGTAGTAACGGCCGTGGCGTTCATCGCGCGCATCGACGCGCCAGATGCCGGTGGTCGCGTCGAAGGTCATCGCGTCTTCGCTGTGGGCGACACCCTGCGCGCCGTAAGTGCACAGCGTGACCTTGCGTGCGGTCGGGGCCCACAGTTTGAAGGTGGTGCGGCCACGGCGCAGCGAGACGCCGAGGTCGTCGACCGTTTCGGCGGCGGCGTAGCGATCGTCGAGCAGGCCCGCCAGCTGCGGCGTGGTCGCGCCCAGCACCTTGCCGTCGGCGTCTTCCTGCACCAGCACCAGCTGATGTTTGGCCAGATCGGCCAGGCGCGCTTCGTCGGCGGGATTCACCGCCAGCACCACGCCGGCATCGAGGTATTTGAAGCGCTCGGCCGCATCCGCCGGAACGCTGCCGCCGACCCGCAGCGTCAGCGCGCCGTCGGCGCCGCTGACCGGCTGTCCGCGCGGTGCGAGGATCTGGCCATTCGCCGAGTGATACAGCCTGAACGTGCCGAAATCGTCGGCCAGCGGCCACTTCAGCAGATTGCGGGTGAGCCATGCGGCGCGCGCGTCGGTGGTGGAGACGCGGCGGGTGTCGGGCGGTGCGGTGAACACCGTCGGCGTGCCCTGCACCAGCCACACCTGGCCGACGCGGTTGCTGATCGACAGCGCGGCGTAACTCACGCGGATGTTGTCGTTCCAGCCGTCCTTGTTGTTGACGCCGCCGTTCGGGTTCGAGGGCATGCCGTGGATGATGAATTCCACCGCGCTGCGGTTGGCGTCGCCCTGCGGATTGAGCACCGGCAGATCGAACACGATCTCGCTGCCGCCCGCGGCGTGGCCCGGCATCGATGCCAGCGGCACCGGAGCGCCCCACTGGTCCAGGGTCAGCCCGGCGAGCCGCGACGGATCGATGCCGCTGTTCGGCCACAGGTGCAGGCCCCATTGATCGTAGGCGCCGTCGAAACGCGTGTAGTGCACGCGCACCGTGTCGATATCGGGTGTGGCGCCGAGCGGATTGTTGCGATACACCGTGGCGTCGCCGGAGCGCAGCCAGAATGCGTCGCCGTCGGTGAACTTCACGATGCGATCGATGCCCGGATCGCCGCCCTGGCCCGGCGGATGCACGATGAAGCCGACGCCGGCCGCCGCGGGATGCGTGAACTGGTCCGCACGGATGTCGAAATACGCGCCGTAGGCGTCGATGCCGGAGCGCGCCAGCGGCGCGTTCCACGACACGCCCGGATAGTCGGCGACGTACTGCCCGGCTGCGTTCACCTGCCACAGATGCAGGCCCCAGTCGCCGTAGTTGCCGTCCGCTCGGTTGTAGTGGATGCGCACGTCGATCGGCGCGCCGTCGCGCGGCGGCGTCGGCACCGGCGTCAGCACGGTGCTTGCGTCGGCGGCATCGCAGATGCCGCTGGTCGCGCCGCCGGCAGGCGCGAGCGCATCGCGCGTCGCGACCACGTCGCCCGCAGGGGGCACGTCGCCGTCCTGCAGCGGCAGATCGCAGGCCGCGAGCATCAGGGTCAGCAGGAACACCGCGATCGCCGCGATCGCCGGCAGCCATCCGCTGCGGCGTTGAGAGAACATGCGCATCCTGGCCTCCGGGGGCACTTCGCATTGGGGACCGCCACTTCAAGTGCATGTTGCGTCGCAGCAGGAATGCCCTGAAAAACAGGGGGAAACGCATGCGACCGGAGCGGCGGCGTTGCACTCTCCCCGATCTACAGCGGCGCGACAAGGCGATACCCGGTTTCTGAAATCGTATTCCCGCGAATACGATTTCCGCGCTGCGCCGGCCGTCATCGTACGTCGGTCCGATTCCATGCCCGTCGACATCGATGAACGCCGTGGGCGCCGCGTCGGTGAGCCGCACGCCGTTTCCGGGTCGGAGGAAGGCGTGTCCCCAGGGACCATGTCGCCCGCGCGCACGACCAGCACCTCGACCTGCGTTGACGCACTCCGATCCGTCGATGTCCGGAGGCTGTCATGTGTTGTCGACGTTGCAGGGCCGGCGGGCAACCGTTCGCACCACAGGTGCCCGGGCATCGCGGCCATGATCTGGTGCCGAGTCCGGCGACCGTCGGCCGAATGGCGCTGCGCGGTGGTGCCGGGTTCGATGCCCTGGAGGTGGCCATCGATGCGGCCCTGGACGACGCCTTCGCCTGAGCGGCGGGCCGATCCGCGGGACCGGCACTGCGACCGGGCGCACGTGCTGGTGTCCGGCCTCGGCCGGGGACGCGATGCGGGGCGGTTTTGGCCTTATCCTGAAAGGATGGAACGGACCCGGAGTGGAAAGATGCGTTCAGCGATGGTGTGCCTCGGCATGGTGCTTGCCGTGCTGGTCACGGCCTGCGGCCAGAAGGACGACGAGGCGAAGCAGCCGGTACTGCCGGTTCCGAAGTGCGAGGGCGTGCCGGACGAGGCCGCGAAGACATTCGCGCGGTTGATCCACGCCATGGACCGCACCGGCGACATCGCCGCGGTGACCGCCAGCTTCCGCGCGCATCGCGCCACCCTCGAAGCGCAGCTCGTCAAGCGCGATCCCGCGCTGGCGAAACAGCTCGCGCCGGTGCTCGACAAGCAGTTCTCCGATGACGTGCTGCGCGCGCGCATCGCCTGCGGTTTCGCCGGACTCGCCGGGAACGGCAACGGCGTCGCCGCCCTCGATGCCTGGTCGCGGACGCCCGAAACCCGTGCGATCGCCCAGGCGATCTGGGCCCGCAAGCCGGCGCCGTCCGAGGAAGAAGACGCGGAGATGACGCCCGCGCGCAGGACGCTGCTGCGGAACATCGCTTCGGCGATGGCGCTGCCGCAGATCAAAGCCAACACCGACGTGGTCGCCAGCGGTGAGGCCGCGGGTCTGATCGCTGCGCTGGATGCGCCGGTCTCGCAGATCGCAGCGCCCGCGACCAAGCCCGAGGTGGCGATGGAGGCCGTGGTCGACCAGTGGCTGGTGCCGGCGCTGATCAAGACGCCGGACGACGATCTCGCCGACTACCTGAATTTCGTCGAGAGCCCGTTCGCGGCCGACTACTATGTCACGCTGACCTCGGCCTACGATTTCCGCAACGGGGCCTGGTACACCCATCTCTACGAGCAGCTGCGCGAAGCCTCGGCCCCGGGCGATCTGCCGGAGGGCCTGCCGGGCAAGGACGCGATGATCGCCGAAGCGCGCAATCTGCTGCAGAACGTGCCCACGCCGCAGGCCGCCGCCGAGGCGACCGCGCGCCTGCTGCAGGTCGAGCGGGTCGATCCGCGCAATCCCGAAGTGCATCTGCTGCTCGGCGAGGCGGCGATCAAGAGCGCGGGGCCGATGCAACTCGGGCCGGACCAGATCCGCGTGATCATCGAGTCGCCGAACTACGAGCAGGCCGAGAAGCATCTGGCGAAGACGCTCGAACTGGCTCCGGTCAGCCCCGACGCGCATCTGTGGATGGGGCGTCTGCGCTACCTGCAGGGTCGCGACGCCGAGGCGGTGCAGGCCTACCAGAAGGTGGGCGAACTGGCGCCCGAACATCCGTCGTTGAACCTGTTCCTCGGGGATCTGTTCTTCGTCGGCGATGACTACAGCAAGGCCGCGCGCTATTACCTCGCCGCCACCGCCAAGCCCGAAGGCCTGCCGTTCGTCCATTACACCGCGATGGCGCATCTGCAGATGGCGCTGCGCAAGGGCAACCGCATCACCGATTATCCGCGCTATGCCGATGCCTATCTCGCCGCGCACCCCGATGCCTGGAGCGTGCGTCTGGACTATGCCGATTATCTGATGTCGACCAACATCCGTGCCGACAAGATCATCGCCGTGGTCGACCCGGTGCCCGAGACCTGGCTGCCGATGCGCAAGATTCCGGTGCTGTCGGCGGCGCTGGTGCGCAAGGCCTCCGAACGCGTCGAGAAGAAGACCGGCGAACCGATCGCCGACGGCCTTGCGGCGCTCAAGCGCGCGATCTCGCTCAGTCCCGAGCCGCGTGCGCTCGCCGAAGCGGTGTGCCGCTCCGGCGTGGACGCGAAGATCGCCCAGTTCGCGGCCGAGAACAGCGCCGATGCGAGGGGCGTCGCCAGTGGGCTGGTCGTCTGTTCCCTGCGCTGGCAGCGCGCCGATATCGTCCGCGTCGTCACTCCGACCGCGCAGGCGTCGGTGCTCAGTCGGCCGCAGCCGGAACTCTACGGCGATACGCCGCTGTGCTACGCCGTCGCGACCAAGAACGTGAAGGGTTTCGTCGCGCTGGCCAAGCTGCAGGTCAGCCCGGCGCAGAAGTGCAACGACGGCAACACCGTCTCCGAGCGGTTGTCGCGCATGTCCTACGGCGGCGACCCGGCGATCGTGCAGATGCAGAACGTGATGAACCGCTTCTACCGCAAGTCCTGAGGCGCCGTTCCGCCGCGGAAGCGGGTCGCGCTTCAGGACGCGGGATCGTCCGGAGCGCGCTCCGCCGCGTCGCGACGCGGCCGGCCCGGGATCCGTCGCCGGGGCGCCTGCGCTTCGCGTTCCTGCATCTCGTGCACGCGTTCGCCCGCGGTGCGGATCAGCGTCGGCAACACCCGCGTTTCCGGCAGATTTTTCCAGTATTTCTGCGGCATTTCCTGGCGCATCATCCGGGGATTGAGGCGGGCCGGATTGAAGATGTGTGCGTAATAGGTGCGCCACAGCGCTTCGCGGGCATCGTCCCCGGGTGCGTCGGTGCGTTGCGCGCCGCCCCCGAAGGACAGCCCGGTGCCGTCCCAGAGCACGCTGCGGTACGGCGTCAGGATCGCCCAGCGCATGCCGGCGAAGCGGCGCGCGAAGAACGGGGCGACGCGATCGACGATCCAGTGCGCGGGTTCGAACCATGCGATGAACGCATCGTCTCCGCCCGGGACTTCGCGGAAGCGCACGAACGCCTTCATCTTGTGGGTGTCGCGACCGACGGCCTTGGCCAGTTCCGCGGCGCGGCGGACATCGGGATCGGTCACTCGTTCGAGCAGATGCTTCTCGCCCCGTGCGATCCGCCACGCGATGCGGTAGAGCAGGGCATGCCGCTGCGGATCGCGATGGCAGAGCACGGCGCCGGCGAGTTCGAACAGCGCGGCGGGGACCTGGGGCGCGGGCCGGACCGCGGGCGCGGCGGCGAGTTCCGGCGCCGGCAACAGCACCGCCTGCGCATCGCCGTCCCAGTCGATGTCCTCGGGCGCGATCTCCGCGCACAGACCGATGCGCGCGAGGTGGCGCCAGGCATCGAGATCCCAGCCCGGATCGACGTGCGCGCGGTGGCGGATCATCGTGCGCCTCAGGCCGCGAACAGATCGCGCTGGCGCGGCTTCGGCGCCAACTGCGCGCGCAGTGTCGCCGGGTCGTCCAGGCGCTTGCGCGGATGGTGATCGGACAGTTGGACGAACGGCAGCATCTTCTGCAGCGGTGCGCGCAACCGCGCGATGTCTTCCAGCCGGAGCCGGCCGTGACGGCGGGCGATCAGGATGCGATCGACGTTGCGCGTGCCCAGGCCCGGCACGCGCAGCAGCATCTCGCGCGGTGCGGTGTCGAGATTCACCGGGAAGCGATCGGGATGACGCAGCGCCCACGCCAGTTTCGGATCGA
>JAYRTK010000205.1:0-6482 GCA_041919595.1 Lysobacteraceae bacterium | reverse complement strand
TTCCATTTCCCCGATGACGCCTCTGGCGATCCGCGCCCACACCGCCACCACCGCGCTCGGCCCGGGCCGCGACGCCCAGGCCGCGGCCCTGCGGGCGCGCCGCAGCGGCCTGCGCCACAACGATTTCGGCAGCGGCGCCACCGCCGACGCCCGGCTGGACACCTGGATCGGCCGCGTCGCCGGCCTCGAGGACCTGCGCCTGCCGGCCGGACTGACCCGGTTCGACTGCCGCAACAACCGGCTCGCCTGGCTGGCCCTGCAGCAGGACGGCCTGATCGACGCCATCGACGCCGCGCGCGCGCGGCACGGCGCGGCGCGCGTCGCGGTGGTGATCGGCACCTCCACCGCCAGCATCGGCGCCAGCGAAGAGGCCTATACGCGCCTCGACGGCGACGCCTTCCCGGCCGACCTGCGCGAACCGCTGCTGCATACCCCGCATTCGCCGGGCGATTTCGTGCAGCGCGTGACCGGCCTGCGCGGCCCCTGCGTCACCGTCGCCACCGCCTGTTCGTCCAGCGCCAAGGTCTTCGCCCAGGCCGCGCGCCTGATCCATGCCGGTGTCGTCGACGCGGCACTGGTCGGAGGCGTCGATACCCTCTGCGGCAGCGTGCTGTTCGGGTTCAACGCGCTCGGTCTGGTCTCGCAGCGCCGCTGTCTGCCCTTCGACGCCCGCCGCGACGGCCTGAATCTCGGCGAGGCCGGCGGCTACGCGCTGCTCGAACGCCTCGACATCGACGGCGACGCCTCGCCGCGCCTGTGCGGCTACGGCGAAAGCAGCGACGCCCACCACATGTCGACCCCGCATCCCGAAGGCCTCGGCGCGCGGCTGGCGATGCGCGATGCGCTCGCGCGCGCCGGGATCGCCGCGGGCGCGGTGGGCTATCTGAATCTGCACGGCACCGCCACGCCGGCGAACGACAGCATCGAGGCCGCCGCCGTCGCCGGCCTGTTCGGCGACGGCCTGCACGCCAGTTCGACCAAGGGCTGGACCGGGCATACCCTGGGCGCGGCCGGCATCGTCGAATCGGTGTTCGCATTGCTGGCGCTGGAACACGGCCTGCTGCCGGGCATGCTCGGCGCAAACGACGACGATCGCGCCCGGCCCGACCCCGCCTGCGGCCCGCAGATCCGGTTCGACAACGCCGAACGCGGCATCCGTTACGCGATGAACAACTCCTTCGGCTTCGGCGGCAACAACTGCTCGCTGGTGTTCGGGCGGGGTGGCGCATGACCGTGCTCACCGCCCGCATCGAAGGCATCGGCTTCTGGACCCACGGCCTGCCGTCCTGGGACGCCGCGCGCGCGTTCGTCGCGGCCGGCACGCTGCCCGAGACCGCGCCGACGAAACCGGTGCCGCAACTGCTACCGCCGAACGAACGCCGTCGCGCGCCGGAATCGGTGGCGGTGGCGATGGAGGTCGCGCTCGCGGCATGCGCCGCCGCCGGTCGCGACCCCGCATCGCTGCCGTCGGTGTTCGCCTCGACGCACGGCGATCTGGCGATCACCGACACCATGTGCGCCACGCTCGCGAGCGACCCGCGCGCGATCTCGCCGACGAAATTCCACAACTCGGTCCACAACGCCGCCGCGGGCTACTGGACCATCGGCGCCGGTTGCGTGCAGCCGGCGACCGCGCTCAGCGCCTACGACGCCAGCTTCGCCCAGGGGCTGATCGAAACCCTGGCGCAGTTGGCCGAAGGCGCGGACGCGGCACTGCTGGTCGGCTACGACACCGCCGCGGTCGGGCCGCTGCGCTCGATCCACCCCTGCGACGGCCTGCTGGGCGCCGCGCTGGTGCTGGGCCGCGCCGGCGCCGGTCCGACGCTGCGCGCATGGCTCGACGACGGCGACGCGGCGGCCACGCCCGGCGCGCTCGGCCTCCGCTGCGCACGCAATCCGATGGCGCCGATGCTGCCATTGTTCGACGCGCTGGCGAACGGCGCGGCGGATGCGACGCTGCACGCCGGCCCGGGCCGCATCCTGCGCCTGGAGATCGCGCATGACTGACACCGGCACCGCCGCGTTCGATCGCGGCAACGTGGTCGTGGTGATTCCGGCGCTGAACGAGGCCCTGCGCATCCGCGAGGTCGTGGAAGGCGCGCTGGCCGAATGCGATCGCGTGATCGTGATCGACGACGGCTCCGACGATGGCACCGCGGAGAAGATCGCCGATCTGCCGGTGACCCTGCTGCGCCACGCGCACCGTCAGGGCAAGGGCGCGAGCCTGCGCGACGGTTTCCGCGAGGCGCTGCGCCTGGGCGCGGCCGCGGTGCTGACCATGGATGGCGACGGCCAGCACCTCGCCGCCGACATTCCGCGCCTGATCGCGGCCGCCAACCGGCATCCGCACTGCATCGCGATCGGCGCGCGTCTGCGCAAACGCGCGCAGCAGCCGACCTACCGTCGCCTCGCCAACGAATTCGGCGACTGGGGCATCGCCTGGGGCTGCGGCTACCGCATCGCCGACACCCAGAGCGGCCAGCGCCTGTACCCGGCCGCGGCCGCCGCGCTGACCGACGTGCCCGGCGAGGATTTCGTGTACGAAGCGCAACTGCTGATCAGCGCCGCGCGCGGCCTCGGCATGGGCGTGGTCTCGGTGCCGATCGAATCGCGCTACGCCGGCGCCGGCGCGGTCGAGAAATTCCGCAAGAGCCACTTCCGCCCGCTGCACGACCTGTGGCGCATCACCTCGCATGTGGTCGTGCAGGTGTGGAACTACGGCCACGTGATCCGCGAATACCGCCGCACACGCAACACGCCGGCGGTGATCGACGATCCGAGCGGCGAATTCGCCTCGGGACCGCAACCATGACCCGACACGACGTCCTCATCCTCGGCGGCGGCCTCGCCGGCCTGACCCTCGCGCTGCAGCTCAAGCGGCAGGACCCGGCGATCGACGTCGCCGTGATCGAACGTCGCGCGCATCCGGTGCCGGAGGCCGCGTTCAAGGTCGGCGAATCGACGGTCGAGATCGGCGCGCATTATTTCGCCAACGTGCTCGGGCTGCGCGAGCATCTCGAGACCGAACACATCCGCAAGTTCGGCTTCCGCTTCTTCTTCAGCGACGGCCGTCGCGACATCGACCGCTGTACCGAACTGGGCGTGAGCCGGATCCTGCCGACGCCGTCGTGGCAGATCGACCGCGGTCGCTTCGAGAATTTCCTCGGCGCGGAGGCGCGTCGACTCGGCGTGCATTTCCATGATGACGCCGTGGTCCGCGCGATCGACCTCCAATCCGACGACACCGACCACACCGTCGCCTGGGAACGCGATGGCGAGACGATCGCCGCGACCGCGCGCTGGGTCGTCGACGCCAGTGGCCGCGCCGGCCTGATCAAGCGCAAACTCGATCTTGCCGCGCCCGAAATCCACGATGCCAATGCGGTGTGGTGGCGGGTCGACGGCATCGTCGACCCGAAGGACTGGTCCGACGACGCCGACTGGCGGTCGCGCTGCACGCCGCCGGACCGCTGGCGGTCGACCAACCACATGTGCGGCCCGGGCTACTGGTTCTGGCTGATTCCGCTGTCGTCCGGCGCGCATTCGCTGGGCATCGTCTGCGATGCGGCCATGCATCCGCTGGAAACGATGAACACCCACGACAAGGCGATGGCCTGGCTGCGCACGCATCAGCCACGGATCGCCGACGCGCTGGAGCGGCCGGCGCATCGGCTGCAGGACTTCCTGTTCCTGCGCCATTTCTCGCACGGCTGCAGGCAGGTGTTCAGCGGCGACCGCTGGGCGCTGACCGGCGAGGCCGGCGTGTTCCTCGATCCGTTCTACTCGCCGGGCAGCGATTACATCGGCATCTCCAACACCCTGATCTGCGATCTGATCGCGAAGGACCGCGACGGACATCCGTTCGCGCCCTACGCCGGGATCTACCAGCAGCTGTACTTCGGGTTCTTCGAGAACACGATGACGCTGTATCGCGATCAGTACGCGCTGTTCGGCGACGCCCAGGTGATGCCGGTGAAGGTGATCTGGGACTACACCTACTACTGGGCGCTGCTGGCGCCGCTGGTGTGCGGCGGCAAGCTTACCGAAGTCTCGCTGCTGGGCCGCCTGCGCCCGCAGTTCGAACGCGGCCGCGCGCTCAACCTCGCACTGCAGGCGCTGCTGCGCGCGTGGGGCGAGGCCAACCGCGCCGCGGGCGGACCCGATCCCGCCGCGCTCGACGGTCGTCTGCTCGACCAGTTCGACATCGACTGGTTCCACGAGATGAATCGCGCGCTGCACGACACGCTCGACAACGCCGCGTTCGCGCAGCGCGTCCGCGACAACGTCGCGCGGATGGACTGGCTGGCGGCGGAGATCCTCCAGCGTGCGCGGGCCGTGCATCCGGGGCTCGACGACGGCGGGCTCGAAGCGCTGCTGGAATCGACGGCACACGAAGCATCGCTGGCGCCGATCTGGTACGCGGCGGCGTAGCGTCCGCGACGACCGCGTCGCCTGCCGCGCGGACGGCGCCGATCTATCCGCCCGCCAGCGCCACCCACACCGGCGCATGATCGCTCGGTCGATCCCACGTCCGCGGTTCGCGGTCGATGTCGGCGGCGATCGCCCTGTCGCGCAGGGCGTCGGACACCAGCGTCAGATCGATGCGCAGGCCGAGGTTGCGGCGGAAGCCGGCCTGACGGTAATCCCACCAGCTGAAGAAACCGCCTTCGCCATGATGCAGGCGATAGGCATCGTGCAGGCCGAGATCGAGCAGGCGTTTCAGCGCCGCGCGCTCGGCGGTGGAGGTGAGGATGCTCTCGTCGTTCCAGACCGCGGGATCGTGCACGTCGCGGTCGTCGGGCGCGATGTTGAAATCGCCCATCACCACCAGCTGCGGATGCCGCGACAGCTCGTCGCCCAGCCAGCCGTGCACGGCATCGAGCCAGCGCAGTTTGTAATCGTATTTCTCGGTGCCGACGTCCTGGCCGTTGACCACGTACAGATTGACGATGCGGATCCCGCCGACGGTCGCGGCGATCGCGCGCCGCTGTGCGTCGTCGAAACCGGGAATGCCGATGGTGACGTCCTCGAGCGCCTGCCCGCGCGTGAGCAGGGCGACGCCGTTGTAGGTCTTCTGCCCGGCGAATACGCTGCGGTAGCCGAGTCCGGCGAGCACCGCATCCGGGAAGCGATTGTCCTCGAGCTTGGTTTCCTGCAGACCGACCACATCCGGCCGCGCGTCCTGCAGCCATTGTTCGAGATGCGGCAGGCGCACGTTCAGCGAGTTGACGTTCCAGGAAGCGATCTTCATCGGCGAAGTGTAACGAGAAACGTTTTCACGGTGTTTCCGGGACGCATTCCGCGCGCCCTGCCATCGGTCTGTTCGTGCCGCGGATCCTGCTCCGGGTGTTCACGAAGACCCCGCCGATCGTGCCGCCACCACCGCGCGCGAGCGTCCTGCCGTCGAAACTCGTCACCCTGGCGCTGCTGCTGTTCGTCGTGGTGCAGCCGATCCTCGGCGTGCTGCTGGTCTGGTCGGAAGGCCATGCGCTGGCGGTGCCGCTCACCGACTGGGCCCTGCCGCCGCTGATCGTGCCCGGCGAGACCGCGGAGGACGGGCTCGAAGAGGCGCACGAGCTGCTGGGCAATGCCTTCTACGCGGTGATCGGCCTGCATGCCGTGGCCGCGCTGTGGCATCACTTCGCGCGTCGCGACGACACCCTGCGGCGGATGTTCTGAGCGTGCGCGGGTGCCGCGCCGGTTGTCGGCTCAGCCCGCGAGCCAGCGCACCAGGCGATCGATCTTCCCGCGATACGGCGGCCGGATGAGATCGGTGGCGTTCCAGCGCGCCTGCCACAGCACCGGCATCGCCTTGGTGAACGCCTCGAAGCCGGCGCGGCCGTGGTACTGGCCCATGCCGCTGGGGCCGATGCCGCCGAACGGCAGTTCCTTGCCCGCGAAATGCAGCAGGGTGTCGTTGACGGTGACGCCGCCGGCGATCAGTCGCGCGAGGATCGTCTCCACCGTGCGCCGGTCGTGGCTGAAGGGATACAGCGCCAGCGGGCGATCGTGACGTTCGACGTAGTCGATCGCGTCGTCCAGGCGCGCATACCCGCGGATCGGCAGGATCGGTCCGAAGATCTCGTCCTGCATCACCGCCGCATCGTCGCCCGGCTCCAGGATCAGGGTCGGCGGGATCAGGTGTTCGGCTTCCGCGCGCTGCGCGTCCACCGCGGCCAGTTCGATCACGTCCAGCCCGCGTGCGCGGGCATCGTCGAGGTAGCCGCGCAGGCGTCGGTACTGGCCTTCGTTGACGACGCGGGTGTAGTGCTCGGCCGCGCCCATGTCCGCGCCGTAGCGCGCCTGCACCTGTGCGCGCAGCGCGGCGACCAGCGCGTCGCGTCGCGCGGCATCGATCAGCACGTAGTCGGGCGCGATGCAGGTCTGTCCGCCGTTGAACCACTTGCCGGTGGCCAGTCGCGCCGCGGCCTGTTCGATCGGGAAATCCGCGGCGACGATGGCGGGCGATTTGCCGCCCAGTT
>JAYRTK010000204.1:0-6497 GCA_041919595.1 Lysobacteraceae bacterium | reverse complement strand
CTTCCAGCCGGTGCCCTTGCGGTAGAGCTTGCCGATCAGCTGCATCGGCGGGCTGTAGCGGGCCGAGACCCGGGCGATGGCGCCGGTGTCCCCGCGCCAGATCGCGCCGACCGCGGCCTGTTCGGCGGCGTTGCCGGAGGGCAGGCCGAGCCGGTAGCCACGCTCGATCGCGCGGTCGAGGATCGAGCGGGCGGCGTTGCTCTGACCCACGCCGACCAGGCGCGGCCCCTTGCCGTCGTCGATCGCCAGCCACAGCACCGGCTTGGGCCGCGGCTGCGGCCAGATCGGCAGGCCGAGCGCGCCGATGGCGCCATCGACCCGGGCCTGGTCGAAGCGCACCACGAGCATGGTCTTGAAGGTCGGCGCACCGGTGGCGGAGACGCCCTGGTCCTGACGGTAGTCGTAGCCGGCGACGTATTCCTTCGCCCGACGGAGTTCCTGACCGACACCGGGTCGGCCGGTGGCCGTGCGGTCGCCGCTGATCTTGGCCAGCACCTGCGCCAGGGCGCGGGCGAAGCCGTTGTTGCGCTCGGTCTCGGTCTGACTGTTGACCGGCACTTCGGCCTCGTAGATGCCGCTGGCCGCGGCGCGGTCGCCCTCGACGCGCTGGGCCAGGGCGACGGGAACGGCCAGCGCCCAGCCCAGGCAGAGCCCCGCCATCCAGCGCACCATTCCACCCCTCGACTGCCGCATCGTTCACGTCCCGGACATTTGGCCAACGCCGGAAATGGTGCCACAACGCCGGAAGCGGGGTAAGCGAACACCGGTCGTCCGGGCCACGCCGCGACCCGGCCGGGGGGCCGTACGGGATACAATTCCGCCTTTCCGCGCCCGCAGTCCTTTGCCGTGACCCAGACTCCCTCCGCTTCCACCGGATTGACCTACCGCGACGCCGGCGTCGACATCGACGCGGGCAACGAAGTCGTCGAACGCATCAAACCGCTGGTCAAGCGCAGCTTCCGCCCCGAGGTGATGGGCGGGCTCGGCGGCTTCGGCGCCCTGTTCGACCTGTCGGGCAAGTACCGGGAGCCGGTGCTGGTCTCCGGGACCGACGGCGTCGGCACGAAGCTCAAGCTGGCGCAGCAGCTGAACCGCCACGACACCATCGGCATCGATCTGGTCGCGATGTGCGTCAACGACGTGCTGGTGCAGGGGGCGGAACCGCTGTTCTTCCTCGACTACTTCGCCACCGGCAAGCTCGACGTCGACACCACGGTGGCGGTGATCGGCGGCATCGCCCGCGGCTGCGAACTGTCCGGCTGCGCGCTGATCGGCGGCGAAACCGCGGAAATGCCCGACATGTACCCGCCGGGCGAATACGACCTCGCCGGCTTCTGCGTCGCCGCGGTCGAGAAATCGAAACTGCGCGACGGCGCCCGGGTGCGCAGCGGCGACGTGCTGATCGGCATCGGCTCCAGCGGCCCGCATTCCAACGGTTACTCGCTGATCCGCAGGATCTACGACCGCACCGGCCGGCCGGCCGATCTCGACCTCGACGGCACCCGGCTCGTCGATGCGCTGATGGCGCCGACCCGGTTGTACGTCAAACCGGTACTGGAACTGCTGAACGGCGCGCACGGCGACGGCATCCACGCCATGGCCCACATCACCGGCGGCGGCCTCACCGAGAACATCATCCGCGTCGTGCCCGACGGTCTCGGCCTGTCGATCGACGCATCGAGCTGGACCCTGCCGCCGGTGTTCGACTGGCTGCAGCGCGAAGGCGACGTGGCCCGCGAGGAAATGTGGCGCACCTTCAACTGCGGCATCGGCTTCGTGCTGATCGCGCCGCAGGCGGCGGTCGCGGCGCTGGAGAGCGAACTCGATCGGCTCGTCCTGCCGCACTGGCGGATCGGCGCCGTCGTCGACGCCTCCGACGGCGAACGGGTGCGGATCGGCTGAACCGCGCGAGCCGCACCATGAAGCGCGCGGCCTTCCTGCTGACCGTCGCGATCTTCGCGATCACCTGGATCGATCCGCCGTGGCCGGTCGAACAGGCACTGCACAGTTCGCTGACCGTGGTCGGACTGATCTGGCTGCTGCTCCACGATCGGCGCTGGCCGATGCGCCCGGGCGATTTCGCCGCGATCTGCGCCTTCATCGCCGTGCACTGCATCGCCGCGCGCTGGCTGTACTCGAACGTGCCCTACGACGCCTGGATGCGGGCCGTCTTCGGCTGGTCGCCACAGGTCGCGTTCGGCTGGGAACGCAATCATTTCGATCGCCTGATCCATCTGCTCTACGGCCTGTGCCTCACGCCGGCGCTCGCCGCGCACGCGCGCCGGCGCTGGCGCGTGATGGGTGTCGGTCAGGGGTTCGCCCTGGCGTTGCTCGCGGTCATGGCGTCCAGCCTGGTCTACGAATGGCTGGAATGGGGCATCGCCCTGCTGCTGTCGCCGGAAGCGGCGGAGGCCTACAACGGCCAGCAGGGCGATGTCTGGGATGCGCACATGGACATGCTGCTGGCGACCATCGGCGCTGCGCTATCATGGCCATGGCTTGATCGCCGCCCTCTTCCGAGCGATTCCCGCGCAGCCTCGCCATGAACGATCCCGCCGCAGCGTCCGTCGCTGCTCCCGCCGACACCACCGCGCAGTATCTCGAACACCTGCGGATACTGTCGCTGTTCCACTACATCGTCGCCACGATCACTGCGCTGTTCTCGCTGTTTCCGCTGATCCATCTGGTCGTCGGCATCGCGATGGTCACCGGCAGACTCGAACCCGAAGACCCCGGCGCCGCGATCGCCGGCTGGTTCTTCATCGCGTTCGCCGGCCTCTTCATCGCCTGCGGGCTGACCTTCGCCGGCTTCATCGCCTACGCCGGACGCTGTCTGCACCAGCGCCGCCGGCATACGCTGTGCCTGATCATCGCCGGGGTCGAATGCATGATGATGCCGTTCGGCACCGTGCTCGGCGTGTTCACGCTGATCGCGCTGACCAAGCCGCCGATCCGTGCGCTGTTCGCGGACCGTTGACGTGACCGCTTCCCGGGCGACGCGATGCCGGATCGCCGTGCTCGCCTCCGGCACCGGCACCAACCTGCAGGCGCTGATCGACGCCATCGATACGAACGCCGCCGATGCGGACGCGCTCGACGCGCGGATCGTCGGCGTGTTCTCGGACAAGGCGAACTGCTTCGCGCTGCAGCGCGCGCGCGGTGCCGGCATTCCCGCGGTCGCCTTGTCGCCGAAAGCGTTCGCCGATCGCACCGCCTTCGATGCCGCGTTCTTCGCCGAAGTCGACGCGGTGCAGCCCGATCTAATCGTCTGCGCCGGCTACATGCGGATCATCTCCGCCGCGGAGATCGCCCGCCGTCCGGACCGCATGATCAATCTGCATCCGTCGCTGCTGCCGGCGTTCAAGGGCCTGCAGACCCATCGGCAGGCGCTGGACGCCGGCGCGACCGAACACGGCGCCAGCGTGCACGTGGTCACCGCCGATCTCGACGACGGCCCGGTGATCGCGCAGGCCCGGGTACCGGTGCTGTCGGGCGACGATACCGACGCCCTCGCCGCCCGGGTGCGCGAAGTCGAACACCCGCTGCTGGTCGAGACCGTCCGTCTGCTCGCCGCCGGCACGTTGCGGCTGGAAGAGGGCCGGATCCGGCTGAACGGCGTGCCTCTGACCGCCCCCCTTCAGCTGGGAGCCAACCGCCGCCTTGCATGATGCCGGCCGTCATGCGCCCACTCGCCCCCCCCGCTCTGCTGCTGATCGCACTGACCCTCCCGGCCAGGGTGGCGCCGCAGACGCCGGCCGCGCTGATGCCGGCCGATACACCGCAGCAACTGACACCATTCGTCGCCCGCTATGAAGCCCGGTACCGCGGCAAACCGGCCGGCGATGCGACCCTCCAGGTAGTGGTGGAAAACGCCCCCCGCTGGCGTGTGGATCTGGGCATCGAGAGCCGTCGCGGCCTCGCCGGCGTGCTGGGCCTGAACGTGCAGCAGAGCACCGTTTTCGAGGCCGTCGACAGCGGCGAATACCGCCCGCTCAGCCAGAGCACCGTGCGCAAGGGGCTGCTCCTGGGCCGCAGGACCGTCGGCGTCTACGACTGGACACGGCGCAGCGCGCAGTGGCAGGGCGATCTGAAGCCGCGCCACCGCGCGCCGGTCGCGCTGCAGCCCGGCGACATGAGCGGCCTGCTCATCAATCTCGCGATCATCCGCGACGCCCGCCCCGGCGCGGTTCTGCGCTATCGTTTCGTCGAAGGCGGCCGGGCACGCGATCACGTCTACGCGGTGGCGACCGCGATGGAGGCGGTGGAGGTCGGTCCGCTGCGCTACTCGACGCTGCGCGTGACCCGGACCAACGGCGGCAACGACGAGACCGTCGTCTGGATCGCCGAAGGCGTCCCGACCCCGGTGCGCATCCTGCAACGCGAGGACGGCGAGGACGCCGTCGACCTGCGACTGATCGAATACCGATGACCCCGTCCGTTCGTTCCTTTCCCCTCCGAGGACTCCGATGATTTCCGCCCGCATCCGTTCCACCGTCCGCGGTCTGCTGCTCGCGGCGACCTTCGCCGCGTCCGCGCTGGCCGCACCGGCGCAGGCGCTGGAGCCGTTCGCCGCCGACTATGAAGCCCACTACATGGGCCTGTCGGCCAAGGGTCGGATGACCCTGGAACCGCAGGGCGGCAATCAATGGAAATACACATTGAAGGTCAGCAACCAGCTCGGCCAGCTGATCCAGACGACCGTGTTCGAGGAGCGCGATGGCCAGTGGCGGCCGCTGACCGGCACCGACGCCTCGCTGCTGCTGATCAAGAAGATCCGTCGCAATGCGGTCTACGACTGGAACGCCGGCGTCGCGCGCTGGAGCGGCGACGTGAAACCCGAACGCGCCGGGCCGATCGCGCTGCAGACCGGCGACGTCGACGGGCTGCTGCTCAATCTCGCGCTCGCCCGCGATGCGATCGCGGGCAGGCCCCTGCGTTACCGGCTGGTCGACGAAGGGCGCGCCAAGCCGATGCAGTTCAGCATCGCCGGCCGGGAAACCATCACCGTCGGCGGAAAAACGCAGCAGGCCACGAAACTCGTCAGCACCAACGGCAACAAGCAGATGCTGGTGTGGGTGATCGAAGGCCTGACGTTGCCGGCGCGCATCCTGCAGCGCAAGGACGGCAAGGACGATATCGACCTGCGCCTCACCCGGTTCGACTGATATCGCTGAAGGGGAGCTGGCCGGTGATGCCGCGTCGCCCGGAGGCACGCGGGATCGCTATCGCGCGGCCCCGGTCGGTGGCGTCGCGGCCGGCGTCACGGCATCGGGGATGTCGAGCGCATCCAGCAGATGGCATGAACGCCCCGGCGCCAGGGCCTCGATCGCGCTGACCGTGAGACCGTGGCCGTCGGCCAACTCGACGTAGTCGCCGATCACCTCGCCGTACCAGAACCCGCGCGCCGGTGGCGGCATGCGACGCAACGCAGCCACCGCCTCCGCGCCTTCCGCATCGCGCAGCAGGTAACGCGTCCGTCCCAGATCGCAACGCTCCAGCACGACCGAGCCGTCCTCGACGGACAAGGTCCCGATATAGAAATCCATCGCCGACGCGGTCGGCGCGCCGACCGCGATCGCGGCCAGCCACAGCAACGATGCGCGGACGGACGCACGCGAGGACGGCATGACGATGCGACGCATCGCGTCAGTCGATCCGGCGGATCTTCGCGCCCAGTGCCGACAGTTTGGCCTCGATCCGCTCGTAACCACGGTCCAGATGGTAGATGCGATCGATCACGGTCTCGCCATCGGCGACCAGCCCCGCCAGGATCAGCGAAGCCGAGGCGCGCAGATCGGTCGCCATCACCGGCGCGCCACTGAGTTGCGGCAGGCCGCGGACGATCGCGGTGTGGCCGTCGATGCGGATGTCGGCGCCCAGACGCTGCAGTTCCTGCACGTGCATGAAGCGGTTTTCGAAGATCGTTTCGCTGATGATGCCGACGCCGTCGGCAACGCAGTTCAGGGCCATGAACTGCGCCTGCATGTCGGTCGGGAACCCAGGATGCGGTGCGGTGCTGATGTCGACCGCCTTCGGCCGCCTGCCGCGCATGTCCAGGGTGATGCTGTCGGCGTCCTCGGTGATCTCCGCGCCGGCCTCGACCAGTTTGTCGATCACCGCGTCCAGGGTTTCCGGACGCGCGGCGCGGCAGACGATGCGACCACCGGTCATCGCCGCGGCGACCAGGAAGGTGCCGGTCTCGATGCGGTCGGCGACGACATCGTGCGCGCCGCCATGCAGGCGTTCGACGCCGTGGACGGTGATGCGGTTGCTGCCGGCGCCCTCGATCTTCGCGCCCATCGCGATCAGGCAGTCGGCGAGATCGACGATCTCCGGCTCCATCGCCGCGTTCTCGAGCACGCTGGTGCCCTCGGCGAGCGCCGCGGCCATCAGCACGTTCTCGGTCGCGCCGACGCTGACCATGTCGAACACCACGCGGCCGCCCTTCAGGCGGTCGGCCTTCGCCTTGATGAAGCCGTGTTCGACCGAGACCTCGG
>JAYRTK010000203.1:0-6539 GCA_041919595.1 Lysobacteraceae bacterium | reverse complement strand
TGCAGCAGCGCGGCATTGCAGGGCATGGCCTGGTCGGGACTGGCGTTGGCGCAGATGACGGCGTCGAGGTCGGTGAGCGCGAGGCCCGCCGCCCGCAGCGCGGCATGTGCGGCTTCGGCGGAGACTTCGGCGGCGTTGCGCACCGGTTCGACGCCACGACGGGCGACGCCGGTGCGCGCTTCGATCGTGCCCGGCGGCAGGCCGAGCCGGGCGTCGAGCTCCGCGCTGGCGACGACCTGTTCGGGCGCGGAGACACCGGTCGCGAGAATGCGCAGCGGACGGGAACGGATCGGCATCGTGAACGGAGGTGCGGCGCGCGAAGGCATGTGCGCGCACTGTAGCGCGTCGCGCCGGCCGGGTCGCGCTCACGCCATCGTTCGCGGCACCGGTCGCGCGCGACGATACCGCGAGGCGATGCCGCCGCGACTCAGCTGTTGCCGTTGAACAGCTCGCGGCCGATCAGCATGCGCCGGATTTCGTTCGTGCCGGCGCCGATCGCATAGAGCTTGGCGTCGCGCAGGATGCGGCCGGTCGGATATTCGTTGATGTAGCCGTTGCCGCCGAGCGCCTGGATCGCTTCGAGCGCGACGTTCACCGCGGCATCGGAAGCGTGCAGCAGGCAGCTGGCGGCATCGATGCGGCTCTTGTGGCCGGCGTCGTAGTCGCGCGCGACCTGGTAGGCGAACGCGCGGCTCGACTGCAGCGCCGTGTACATGTCGGCGATCTTCGCCTGCATGATGCCGAAGGTGCCGATCGCCTGGCCGAACTGGCGACGCTCGCGCACGTAGGGCAGGGCGATGTCCAGCGCCGCCTGCATCAGGCCGATCGGGCCGCCGCTCAGCACGAGGCGCTCGGTGTTCAGGCCGCTCATCAGCACCTTCACGCCGTTGTTGACCTCGCCCAGCACGTTCTCCGCCGGAATCTCGCAGTTCTCGAACACCAGCTCGCAGGTGTTGCTGCCGCGCATGCCGAGCTTGTCCAGCTTCTGCGCGGTGGAAAAGCCCGTCATCCCCCGCTCGACGATGAACGCGGTCATGCACTTCGAGCCGAGTTCGCGGCTGGCGGTGCGCATGTAGACGATCAGCACATCGGCCTCGGGGCCGTTGGTGATCCACATCTTGTTGCCGTTGGCGATCCAGCGGTCGCCCTTCAGTTCGGCACGACAGCCCATCGAGCCCACCACGTCCGAACCGGCGCCCGGCTCGCTCATCGCCAGTGCGCCCTTCCATTCGCCGCTGCACAGCTTCGGCAGATACCGGTTGCGCTGCGCTTCGTTGCCGTTGGCATACAGATTGTTGACGCAGAGATTCGAATGCGCGCCGTAGCTCAGGCCGACCGAGCCGGAGGCGCGCGAAATCTCTTCCATCGCGACCAGATGGGCCAGATACCCCATCTCGCTGCCGCCATGCGCACCGGGCACGGTGATCCCGAGCAGGCCCAGTTCGCCGAGTTTCGGCCACAGATCCTGCGGGAACGCGTTCTCTTCGTCGATCAGCGCGGCGCGCGGCGCGATCTCGGTCTCGGCGAAGCGGCGGACCGCCTCGCGCAACGCATCGATGTCTTCACCCAGCGGAAACGGACGCATCACGACCTCGTTCGAAAGTGCGGATAGCCCCCCTTGAGTCAAGGGGGGCGCCGCGGCAGCGGCGGGGGATGTGGAGACGGAGCATGCTGTTATGGCGCATGGGGCCCAAGGTTTGCGCAGCCAACCTTGGGCGATCTTCTGCGACGCAGAAAATCAGTGCCCGCGCATGCGCCCCAGGAACCTCGGCGCGGTCCGGCCCATCGGCAGTTTCAGCTTGCCGATCGCCGAAATGCGTTCCTCGGCCAGACGGTCGGCGGCGCGGTAGGTCGGAATGCCGTCGCGATCCGAGATCTCGTAGATGCGCGCGAGGTTGTGGTAGATCGTGCGCATCATCCGCATCGCGCGTTCGCGGTTGTAGCCGTCGATCTCCAGCGACACGTTCATCACGCCGCCGGCGTTGACCGCGTAATCGGGCGCGTAGACGATGCCGCGCTTCTGCACTTCGTCGCCGATGGCGTTGTTGGCCAGCTGGTTGTTGGCCGCGCCGCAGATGATCTTGGCCTTCAGCCGCGGCAGGGTGTTCTCGTTCACGGTGCCGCCGAGGGCGCACGGCGAGTACACGTCGCACGGGACGTCGTAGATGTCGTCCGGAGACACCGCCTCGGCGCCGTACTCATCGACCGCGTGCTCGACCAGTTCCTTGTTGATATCGGTGACGAAGATCTTCGCACCGCGTTCCTTCAGCAGTTTCACGAACTCCATGCCGACGTGGCCGAGGCCCTGCACCGCGTAGCTGTGGCGACCGACTTCCTCGTCGCCGTACTTCTTGTTGAGCGTCGCCATCAGGCCCTGCAGCGTGCCGTAGGCGGTGAACGGCGAGGGATCGCCCGAACCGCCGTGCACCTGATGCACGCCGGTGACGTATTCGGTCTCGCGGTACACGTATTCCATGTCGTTGACGTCGATGCCGACGTCTTCGGCGGTGATGTAGCGGCCGCCCAGCGAATCGACGAACTTGCCGAAGGCGCGGAACAGGGCCTCGGACTTGTCCCTGGACGGATCGCCGATGATCACCGCCTTGCCGCCGCCGATGTTCAGGCCAGCGACCGCGTTCTTGTAGGTCATGCCGCGCGAAAGACGCAGCACGTCGTTCAGCGCGTCCTGCTCGGTCTTGTACGGCCACATGCGCAGACCGCCGAGGGCCGGGCCGAGCACGGTGTTGTGGATCGCGATGATGGCCTTCAGGCCCGCGTCCTTGTTGTGACAGAACACGACCTGCTCGTGGCCGTTGTTTTCGATGTGTTCGAAGATCATCGGAAGCTCCAGTGCGCCGGCGTCGGTGGGTTCCGATACGCCGAGGTATGTTGCAAGCTGTTGAATTCGTTGGTATCAGCGGCTTGATGATGCAGCCGTCGCCGGCCGCAGGCGCGCAAGTGTAATGCAATCGAATACAGCCGGCCCGTCCCGTCCGTCCGGGTGCCGGATCGGGCAATCCGCCCGCTTTCCGGCCGCTCGCGGCACGCGTTTCCTGCAACCGTTTCCAACGCGCGCGTTGCCGATGCGATCACTGTCGATGCCGTCGCGTTCGCGGATCAAGTCGGTCCGACGGAATCCATGCCCGCCGTGACCGCGATGTCGCATCGGGCTTGCGCTGCCATGCGGACGCGCCGATGGCTGCGCGGTTCCGCGCAAGCGGCTGTTCAATAGAAACGATAGCGCCGCTGGCGGATCCAGAGCGTCGCCAGCCATTTCTCGCCCGATGTCACCGGCGTGCCGGCATGCAGCGAATCGGGATCCGGACGACCGTCCGGCAACAGGTTGTCGAAGATCACCGCGCGTCCCGGCAGCGGATCGACGTGCAGACCGGGCACGGGAAATTCGGTGGCGCCGCCGGCGTCGACCGCGTTCAGATAGACGATGACGGTGCGCGCGCGATTGCCGGCGTGCGGGCGGTCCATCTCCAGCGTGCCCGGCGGCAGGTAATCGCGATGCGGGCGGTACTGCTGTCCGGGTTCGTAGTGCAGCACGGTCAATTGTTCGGCGTTGGACAGGTCGATGCCCGCCGCCGCCGCCATCCGCAGTTGCGCCACGCGCAGCGCGCCGCTTTCCATCAGTGGATCGAAACAGGCTTCGCTGCTGGTGCGTACCGGCAGCGTGTAGGGCACGCCGGTCACCGGATCGGCGGTCTGCGAGGGATGCAGGTACGGCCCCGCGCTGGCGATGTAGAGCCGGCATTCGTCGGCCGAGAACAGGCGATCGATCACCGACACCTTCGGCGACGCGCTCAGCGTCCGCGCCTGCGGTGGATGCAGCGCGTCCTCGATCGCGAGCTGGCGCGGCGGGCCGTCGGTGCCGGGTGGCGGCAGGGTGAAATCGGGCAGCCGCGACACGCCGTTCGCGGACAACTGCGCCCACAGATCGGCGGCGGTGTCCGGCTGCGCCTCGCAGCCTTCGCCGTGGGCCAGACGTTCGGCCAGCAGCGCCGCGGCGATCGTGCCGCCGCGTGCGGCGGCGCGTTCCAGCAGTTGCAGGCACAGCGTCTGATCCTCGGGATGCGGCTTGCGTCCGAAATGGATCGCCGCGGTCAGCAGCGCCGGTGGAAAATCCGCCTGCACCGCGCGATGCAGGCGCTCGTTGATGCGCCCGTCGCGGGGCAGGGCCATGCCGCCCACCGCGATCTGCATCAGCAGGTCGCTCGCCGCCGGATGCCCGGTGCGTTCCGCGCGCAGCAGCCATTCGCTCGCGGCCTGGGGTGCCGGCGCGCCGACGATGCCGTACAACCGAATCCGCGCGACCTCGATCTGCGCCAGCGGATGTCCGGCTTCGGCCGCACGCAGGTACCACGCATACGCGTCGGGCATGCGCTGCGCGTCCACCAGCGCCAGGCCCAGGCGGAAGGCGTCCTCGGCCGTGCCGTGTTCGGCGGCGGCCTGCAGGGTTTCGAGCGTGGGTTGCGCGTTCATGACGGCGATTCTCAGAGTTGGGATTCCAGCGGCAGCCACGACACGATGCGCGCGCTGAAACGCTGCCAGCGGCCGGTATCGGGCTCGCGATCGAGCAGCCGCGGTGGATTCGCCGCGCGATCCAGCCAGCGCACGTCGCCCTTGCCGGCATGCATCCAGTAGCTCAGTTCCGGGCCGGACAGGCGCGCGTATTCGTCGCGCACCGCGCGCGCCAGCGCCGGATCGTCGAACATCACGCCCATCTCGGTGTTGAGATAGGCCGAGCGCGCGTCGAGATTGAACGAGCCGATGAAGCCGCGCGCATCGTCGACGCTGTAGGCCTTGGTGTGCAGGCTGGCGCCGCTGCTGCCGAACAGGCTGCTGTCCGGATGCCCCTGCGCGCGCAGTTCGTACACGCGCACGCCGCCGCGCAGCAGATCGTCGCGATACGGCCGGTACGCACCGTAGACCGCGGCCACATCGTTCGCGGCCAGCGAATTGGTGACCACGCCGACGGTCCGCCCCCGGTCGACCAGTCCGGTCATCGCGGAGGTGACCTCCTTCCCCGGCACGAAATACGGCGAGATCAGCAGCACCTTGCGCTGCGCGGACGACAGGTCGCGTTCGATCCGATGCACCAGCCAGTCGTCGCGACTGTCGTCCTTCCACTTCAGCGGCGGATCGGCGACCAGATGGATGCGATCGCTCCAGAACGGCGTCAGCCGTTCTCCCGCGTAATCCTGCACCCGCGGCGAATCCGCCACCCGGCGCAGATAGCGCTGCGCCTGCGGACCGGTCGCCTCGGCCTCGATCGCTTCGGCGATCGCGTCGAAACCCCCGTGCGGTGCGCGCGCCAGTCCCGCCAGCGGCACCGCCGCCGCGCTGTTCCAGTAGCGGTCGAAGATCGCGCTCGCCTCGTGCACCGCCGGTCCGAACAGGATCATGTCCAGATCGCGGAAATTCACCTCGTCGCCGGCGCCGAAATATTCCACGCCGATGTTGCGTCCGCCGACCACGGCGACGCGGTTGTCGGCGATCCACGCCTTGTTGTGCATGCGATGGTTGACGCTGACCAGGCGCTGGACCAGCTCGACGATGCGTGCCGGACCGGTGCGGTTGCGGAACGGGTTGTACAACCGGATCTCGATGTTGGGATGGCCATCGAGCAGCAGCAGTTTCGAGTCCATGCCCTCGGCGTTCATGTCGTCCAGCAGCATGCGCACGCGCACCCCGCGCTCGGCCGCGCGCCAGGCTTCGCGGCCGAGCAGGCGGCCGGTGAGATCGTCGTGCCAGATGTAGTACTGCAGATCGAGACTGCGCCCGGCCTTCTGCGCGGTCATCGCGCGCGCGGCGAACGCATCCACGCCGTCGGTCAGCAGCAGCGCGCCGGTCTGGCCCGGGTGTTCCGCGAGCAGCGGAGCGACCTCGCGATCGAGTGCGGTGGCGTCCGGGGCGATGGGCAACGCCGTGCCCGGGGCGCCGTTCGCGGGCGGGGTCAGGTGATTGGCCAGCAGCAGGCCGCTGCCGATCAGGGCCGCGAGCGAGAACGTCCCCCAGCGGGCGATCCGCCAGAACCTTGCCATCGAAAGCCGAGCCATTCACGTCCCCTGACTGCACCGTGCGGGCCAGTATCCCCGCCGCTGCCGGTCAGGGGCAAGGCGCGGGCGCCCCGCGGATGGGCGGGCTAGAATACGGAATCGCCACAATCGCAGGACGCGCGCCATGAGCACGCCCGCCGCCAACCCGTTCGAGGGTCACGCCCCCGCCACGCAGCAGGATGCCTCGCCGCTGCGTTTCGTCACCGCCGCCAGCCTGTTCGACGGCCACGACGCCGCGATCAACATCATGCGCCGGCTGATCCAGGCCCAGGGCGCCGAGGTCATCCATCTCGGCCACAACCGCAGCGTCGAGGACGTCGTCCGCGCCGCGCTGCAGGAAGACGCCGACGCCATCGCGCTCTCCAGCTACCAGGGCGGCCACGTCGAATACTTCAAGTACATGGTCGACATGCTGAAGGAACGCGGCGCCGGCCACATCAAGGTCTTCGGCGGCGGTGGCGGCACCATCACCCC
>JAYRTK010000202.1:0-6552 GCA_041919595.1 Lysobacteraceae bacterium | reverse complement strand
CGCCGAAATCGATGCCATCCGACTACCGCCGGATCTCGACGCGCGCATGCGCCAACTCGAATCCGATGGTCGCACTACGTTTGCGGTCAAACACGGCGACCGCTATCTCGGTGCGATCGGATTGATGGACACTCCCCGCGCCGCCGCAACGGCTGTGATCGCACAACTGCGGGCGCTGGGCATCCGCCAGATGGTCATGCTCTCGGGCGACAACCAGCAGGTCGCCGATGCCGTGGCCAAGAGCGTCGGCATCGACCGGGCGCTGGGCAACCTCATGCCCGAAGACAAAGTCACGACCATCCGCGAACTGCAGGCGGCTGGCGATGTCGCGATGATCGGCGATGGCGTCAACGATGCACCGGCGCTGGCCAGTGCATCGGTCGGCATCGCGATGGGGGCCGCCGGCTCCGATGTGGCACTGGAAACCGCCGATGTCGCGTTGATGGGCGACGATCTGTCGAAACTGCCGTTCGTGATCGGATTGAGTCGCCAGACCCGTCGCATCATCCGTCAAAATCTGTGGGCGAGCCTGGGCATGGTCGCAATCCTGATCCCAGCGACGATTTTCGGGCTGAAGATGGGCGTCGCCGTGCTATTCCATGAAGGCTCGACACTGCTGGTGGTTGCGAATGCCCTGCGGCTGTTGGCGTATCGCGAGCCACAGGCCTGAGACGAACCACTGCGGGATCAATCGCTTTCGTTGTCCAACACAGCGCGTTCCGGCTCAAGGTCAGGGTGCGGATTTCGGATCATCTCGCCTGTCGTCACACATGCAGGCACAGGCGATATCGAGATTGTCTACACCAACGCCACGCCTCACACATGGTCGTTGGGATAGGTGACGAGTTGTTTTTATGGACTGGGTTCGATGCGCGTGATCGTTGCCGTCATGCCTTCTGCCGTGAACTCGAATCGCACGGACTAACCGGGCCGCACGGACGCGATCTGCTCGTGAAGCCCATCGTCATCGCGGGCCAGCCCAGCGCATCGACCGGGCCGTGTGCGAGCGTGATCTTGCCAGCGCCCGCGTCGATGGATTCGACGATGCCGAACGCAGACGCGGTTTTGGCGGTCTGCGCCGTTCTTGCCCAAGCGCGGACGGCGCCAACCCCCTCGACCAAGACCGTTGTCATTCCGCCTGCGACAGTGCGGTTGCATGGTCCCGATCGGCCAGCGCAAAGAAGACATCGAGCATCGGGCACGCGCCGCCGACCTCGACGCGGCCGCACCGCTCCACCATGGACACAAGATCGGATTCCAGTCGTTTGAGCTGCTGCAGACGGCTGCGAACTTCCATGAGCTTGCGGTCCGCCAACTGCCGTGTCTGCTCGCACGCGGCATGACCCTGGATCTCAAGCAGTTCCGAGACCTCGGCCAGACTGAACCCCATCCCCTGGGCACGACGAATGAATCGCAATCGACCGACATCCTCGGCCTCGTACCGTCTAACGCTGCCTGCAGCACGCGACGGCGCACGCAGCAGCCCTCGTCGCTGGTAGTAGCGAACGGTCTCGACATGTACGCCTGCCGCTGCCGCCAGGCGACCGATCGTCATTGAATGAGCTGCCATCGCTTGACTCCGTACCTTGGTACAGAGATTACCATCCTTTCATGAAGCCGCCCGCGCCCCGCACGACGCTCGTCCCGCTCATTGGCGCCGCCATCGCGTCCTTGGGAGCCTCGACCTGCTGCGTCTTGCCGTTGGTACTGGTCCTGCTTGGGGTGAGCGGCGCATGGATCGCCAATCTCACCGCGCTGGAGGCCTGGCGCCCCTGGTTCAGCACGATTGTGCTGGTCTGTCTGGCTTGGGCGTTCTGGGCCTCTTATGGGCCAGCATCACGCTGTCGCGACGACGGCGCCTGCGCCGATGCGGCTCGACTGAGGCGTCGCCGTCGCTGGCTGTGGGTCGCCACAGGCGCGATTGTTCTGCTGTTGTTGTTCCCGTACTACATCGGCTGGTTTTTTTAGGGGGTTCCCGTGCGCAATCTCTTCCTCGGTTTGATCCTCACGGCATGGATCGCCGTCGCTTACGCGGCGACGCCGAGACAGGCCGTCTTTCGCGTCGAGAACATGACCTGTCCGACATGCAGCATCACGATCCAAAAGGCGCTGGACAAGGTGCCTGGCGTCACTGCCAAACGTGTGGATGCCCGCAGCGCCACGGTGACCGTTCGCTTCGATCCCGAACGCACCAACCCGGTGGCCATCGCGAAAATCATCACCGACGCCGGTTTTCCCGCAACCGCGATAACGAGCAAGCACGGTGACTGAGCTGCAATTGCAAAGCACGCTGACGTGCCCGGCCTGCGGACATCAGGCGGTCGAAACCATGCCGACCACGGCGTGCCAGTTCTTCTACGAATGCCTGGCCTGCGGCACGCTGCTGCGACCCAAGTCGGGCGATTGTTGCGTGTTCTGTTCCTATGGCACGGTGCCATGCCCGCCCATCCAGCAGCACAGTCCCTGCTGCAACCCACCGGGTTGATCCGGACTCGACCCGCCATGACCAGCACGCGGAACACCCCGCGCTCCTGGTCACTGCGCCTGGATGACGGCATTGCGTATTGCCGCCATCCGTTCCGGAACTATTTGGCCGGCTCGATCCGGGTAATCGTCGCCGCCATGCCTTCTGCCGTGAACTCGAATCGCACGGATTGACCGGGCTGCACGGACGCGATCTGCTCGGGCGTTGCCTTGAAGCCCATCGTCATCGCGGGCCAGCCCAGCGCATCGATCGGGCCATGCGCGAGCGTGATCTTGCCCGCGCCCGCGTCGACGGATTCGACGATGCCGGACGCGGACGCGGTTTTGGCGGTCTGCGTCATCGCATCCGCAGCCGCTTTGGGCGGTGCCGCCATCGCCGCGTGTTCGGCAGCAGGCATCGCCATGTCGCTGGCGGTGCTCGCGTCCTTGGCGGCAGCGTCCTCGCTGCCAGGTGTTTGCGAACAGGCCGCCAGCAGCAGCGTGGCAAGAGTGCAGGGAATGAACGTCGGTTTCATCTGGGTTTCCTTGAGTGGGTTGATGAAGTAGAGACAACAGGAATGACGGCAGCGCCTTCCGCGCTGTCGCCATCGGCAGACGGCGATTTCACTTGCGAACTTCGTCCTGGCGACGCGCTTTTCCTTTGATCAGTGTGGCCGCAACGCAGGCACCGGATCGATCGTCGCCGATCCGCGCCACACCGACGGTGCGCTTGCGGAACGTCGGGCCGGATTTTTGGCTGCCCACGTGCATGCGGCGGACAATGCGCACGGCTTCGCCAGCCGCCGGCTGTGCGGCCTGTGAATCGAAGCATAGTTGCAAGGACTCGCCGGACGCTTCGGCGACATGACCGAGCCGTTCCCCTGCCGACAGCGTGCCGGACACGCTCAGCGTCCCGATCAGGATCGCCAAGGCCGCGATGTGGGAAGTGCGTTTCATGAGGAGTCTCCTGTGTGGTGTTGAGGTGAGCGGACCCACGCGCCGCTCACGTCGCGGTGCCCGCCGGCGATGTGGCGGGCGAAGTACGGGATAAGGCTCGCCCGCGCAGCAGGCGATACGCCGCGGGAATCACCAGCATGGACAGCAACGGCGCGGTGACCATGCCGCCGAGCATCGGCGCGGCGATGCGCTGCATGACTTCCGAGCCGGCGCCCGAACCGATGAACAGCGGGAACAGGCCGGCGAGGATCACGGCCACGGTCATCGCCTTGGGGCGCACGCGCTGCACCGCGCCTTCGCGGATCGCGGCCTCCAGCGTGTCGAGGCTGGCGGGCTCCCCCGCGGCCAGTCGATGCTCCCAGGCGTGGCGCAGGTAGAGCAGCATGATCACGCCGAACTCGGCGGCCACGCCGCCGAGCGCGATGAAGCCGATCAGCGTCGCGACCGAGACCGCATGGCCCAGTGTCCAGATCAGCCACAGCCCGCCGACCAGCGCCAGCGGCAGGCTGAGCAGGATGATGGTGGCCTCGCCTGCGCTGCGGAACACGCCCCAGATCAGCAGGACGATGATCGCCAGCGCCGCCGGCACCACCCACCGCAGTCGCGCCAGGGCACGCTGCAGATATTCGTACTGACCGGACCAGGCGATCCCGTAGCCCGGCGGCAAGCGCACCTGCGCGGCGACCGCGCCCTGCAGATCCTCGACCACCGAACCCAGATCGCGACCGGCCACATCGACGTAGACATAGCCGACCAGCCGGCCGTTGTCGCTCCTGAGCATCGGCGGTCCCGGGCTGAGCGAGAGATCGGCGACCTGCTCCAAGGTCAGTTGCGCGCCACCGGAGGCGACGACCGGCAACTGCATCAGCGCGGACAACGAGTCGCGCGCGCCGCGCGGGTAGCGCAACACGATGGGATAGCGTTCGCGGCCCTCGATGGTCTCGCCGATGGGATCGCCACCGACCACGGTCGCGATCAGCCTCTGCACCTCGGCCTGAGTCACGCCGTAGCGCGCCGCGACGTCCGGTCGAATGCGCACATCGACATAGCGACCGCCGCTCACCCGTTCGGCCAGCGCGGAATTCACACCGGGCACGGTCTTCGCGACACGCTCGACCTCTGTGCTCAATCGCGCGATCTCCTCGATCTGCGGTCCAGACACCTTGATGCCGATCGGACTCTTGATCCCGGTGGCGAGCATGTCGATGCGGTTGCGGATCGGCGGCACCCACAGGTTCGTCAGGCCCGGCACCTTCACCGCAGCATCGAGTTCGGCGCGCAGCTTTTCCGGGGTCATGCCCGGCCGCCATTGATCGCGCGGCTTGAAGGTCACCGTCGTCTCGAACATCTCGACCGGCGCCGGGTCGGTCGCGGTTTCGGCGCGCCCCGCCTTGCCGAACACGTGCGCCACCTCGGGGACGGTCTTGATCATCCGGTCGGAGAGCTGCAGCAATTGCCGGGCCTTGTCCGCCGACAGCCCCGGCAGCGCGGTGGGCATGTACAGCAGCGTGCCTTCTTCCATGGGCGGCATGAACTCGCTGCCGATGCGGGCATAGGGGATGGCGGTCAACGCAAGCAGCACGGCACTCGATGCCAGCGTCAGACGCGGATGACGCAGCACCGCATCCAGCACCGGACGGTAGACGGCGATCAGCACGCGATTGATCGGATTCTCCCGCTCCGGCCGGATGCGCCCCCGGATCAGGTAGCCCATCAGCACCGGAATCAGCGTGACCGACAAACCGGCCGCCGCCGCCATCGCGTAGGTCTTGGTGTAAGCCAGCGGCGAGAACAGCCGCCCTTCCTGCGCCTGCAGCGCGAACACCGGCACGAACGACAATGTGATCACCAGCAGGCTGGCGAACAGCGCCGGGCCGACTTCGCTGGCCGCGTCCGCCATCAACCGCCAGCGCGCCTCGCCCTGCGGTTCCTCGCCGTGTTCCTCGCGCCAATGCTCCAGATGCTTGTGCGCGTTCTCGATCATGACGATGGCCGCATCGACCATCGCGCCGATCGCGATCGCGATGCCGCCGAGCGACAGCAGGTTGGCGGTGATGCCCTGTGCGTGCATCACGATGAACGCGATCAGCACGCCGAGCGGCAGGGTAATGACCGCGACCAGCGCCGAACGCAGATGCCACAGGAACACGACGCAGACCAGCGCCACGACCAGGAATTCCTCGCCGAGCTTGTGCGTGAGATTGCGTACCGCATCCAAGATCAGTTCGGAACGATCGTAGACCGGGACGACTTCCACGCCTTTCGGCAAGCTGGCCTGCAGCGCCTTCAGTCGCGCCTTGACGTTCTCGATCGCGGTCAACGCATCCTTGCCGGTGCGCAGCACGATCACGCCGCCGACGACCTCACCCTCACCGTCGAGTTCGGCGATACCACGACGGAAGCTGGGTCCACGCGAGATGGTCGCGACCTCGCCCAGCAGCACCGGCACGCCATCGGCGGCCGTGATCGGCACCCGCTCGAAGTCCTCCGCACTGCGCAGATAGCCTTCGCTGCGCACCATCAGCTCGGCTTCGCCCTGTTCGATCACCGAGCCGCCGGTCGCACCATTGGCGGCATCGACGGCCTCGATCAGTTGCGCCACGGTCAGGCCACGGGCCGCAAGCGCTTGCGGGTCCGGCACGATCTGCCAGGCGCGCACTGCGCCGCCGACGCTGGCGACTTCGGCGACATCGGGAATGGTTTTCAGCTCGTAGCGCAGGAACCAGTCCTGCAGCGCGCGCAGCTCGCCGACATCGTGTTGTCCGGTGCGATCGACGAGTGCGTACTGATAGATCCAGCCCAGACCAGTCGCGTCCGGTCCCAGTGCGGGGTTGACGCCCTGCGGCAATCGCTCGCGGACCTGACTGAGATATTCCAGCACCCGCGAACGCGCCCAGTACGGATCGGTGTCGTCGTCGAACAGGATGTAAACGAAGGAATCGCCGAAGAACGAAAACCCGCGCACCGCCTTCACCCCCGGCACCGATAGCATGGTCGTGGCGAGCGGATAGGTGACCTGATCCTCGACGATGCGCGGCGTCTGTCCGGGCCACTGGGTGCGAATGATCACCTGCGTGTCGGACAGGTCCGGCAGCGCGTCCAGCGGCGTCCGACTGACGGACCACACGCCAG
>JAYRTK010000201.1:0-6584 GCA_041919595.1 Lysobacteraceae bacterium | reverse complement strand
CCTGGTGCTGCTCGGCTATTACAAGTACACCGATTTCCTGATCGGCAACCTCAACCTCGCGCTGGACACGCACATCCCGCTGCCGCAGATCGTGCTGCCGCTGGCGATCAGTTTCTTCACCTTCACCCAGATCGTGTATCTGGTCGACAGCTATCGTGGCGAGACCGCCGAATACGACCTGCTGAACTACGCGCTGTTCGTGACCTTCTTTCCGCATCTCATCGCGGGGCCGATCGTCCAGCACAGCCAGATCATGCCCCAGTTCGCGTCGCGCTGGACGCTCTCGATGCGGCACACGAACATCGCGAAAGGGCTGTTCATCTTCTCGATCGGGCTGTTCAAGAAACTGGTCATCGCCGACAGCTTCGCGGTCTGGGCCGATGCCGGGTTCGACGGCGGCGCGTCGCTGGCCTTCTTCGAGGCCTGGGGCGCGACCCTGGCCTATACCTTCCAGCTGTACTTCGATTTCAGCGGTTACTGCGACATGGCGATCGGCGCGTCGCTGCTGTTCAACATCTGGCTGCCGATCAATTTCAATTCGCCGTACAAGGCGCTGGACATCCAGGAGTTCTGGCGCCGCTGGCACATCACCCTGAGCAGCTTCCTGCGCGACTACCTGTACATTCCGCTGGGCGGAAATCGCCGGGGCGAGCTGCGGACGTACGTCAACGTGTTCATCACCTTCGTGCTCGGTGGTCTGTGGCACGGCGCGACCTGGATGTTCGTGATCTGGGGCGCGTTGCATGGCATCGCGCTCGCGACCCATCGATTGTGGAAGCGGTTCGGACGCCCGTTGCCGGCGCTGGTCGCCTGGCCGCTGACCTTCGGTTTCGTCTGCGTCACCTGGGTCTTCTTCCGCGCGAAGACCCTGGAGGACGCGTTGCGGGTGCTGCGCGGCATGGCCGACGTGCGCTCCGCGTTCGGCCCCGGCATCGCCGCGGTGCCCACCGCCGATCTGGCCTGGGGCGGGACGCTGTCGGATCTGCTGCTCCGGATCGCGCCCAACGCGCTGGTCGGTCAGGCACCGATGTATCTGGCGATCCTGATCGCGTTCGCGATCGTGTCTCGACGCAACGCGATCGAACTGGCGCAGGGCCGGATCGGCGCCGGCAGGATGGCGTTCGCCGCCGTTCTGTTCGCGATCGCGCTGTACTTCGCGTTGGCGGCGACCAGCACCGTCTTCCTGTACTTCAATTTCTGAGCGGGGTCGCCGTGAAGCACCGCATCATGAAGCGTCGCATCGCCGTCTTCTTCGCCGTGGCCGTCGCGATCCTCGCGATCGTGCCTGCGATCAATCTGTTGTCCGCGAAGGACCGGCAGGCGATCCGCTGGAAGGATCCGAAATTCTTCTTCAACGTCGACGCGCTGTCCGCGCTCGCGTCGCGGGCGTTGCTGCCTCTCGGGATCAGCACCGATCCGAAGCAGGTGATCGTGGGTCGCGACGATTGGCTCTATCTCGGCGACGAATACCAGTTCACCCTCAGCACCGACCGCCGTCCGGCGACAGCGGAGGATACGGAGATCGCGAAACGCATCGCGGAGGCGACCGCCGCGTGGGACGCCTACTGCGCCGCGCGCGGCGTGCGGCTGTTCCGGATCATGGTCGCGCCCAACAAGGGATCGGTCTACCCCGAGCGCATGCCCGATTGGGCCCGGCCCGCATCCCCGAACGGCACCGACGCGCTGTTCGCGGTGACCGGGCGCCCCCGCTGGATCGACCTGCGTCCGCCGCTGATCGCGGAACGTCGGAAGCAGCCGGTGGCGATCTACTACGAGACCGACACCCACTGGAATCATTTCGGTGCGGCGCTCGCGTTCCGCGCGTTCGCGCGCGAAGTCGCCGGCGACGCGCCCGAACTGCGCTGGCCGGACGAAAAGACATACGCCATCAGCCGGGTCGATCCGCGCATCGGCGGCGATCTCGCGCGCTTCCTGCGGATTCCGAACGTGTTCGACGACGAGGAACCGATCACCAACGCGTTCTTCCTGCCGGTGCAGACCACGCAGTACGACTACGACACCGGCAAGGTCGTACTCAAGGGCGGAAACCCGCCGGTGGATTCGCCGCTGCGGCCGTTGCTGGTCCGCGCCGAGGGCGCGCTCAACCGCGCGAAGGTGCTGTGGCTGCGCGATTCGTTCGGGCAGGCGATGTCGCCGTTGATGGCGGCCACGTTCAGCGATGTGATCCAGTTGCACTGGGACGAAGCGCTCAAGCCGGACCTGCGCCTCGCCCGATTGGTCGAGGACTGGAAGCCGGATTACGTGTTCGTCACGGTGATCGAGCGCTCGTCGCGCGATCCGAAGTGGACGGTCCCGCCACCGTCCGCAGCCGTGCCCGGGGCCGCAACGTCGCCGACGAATGCCGTCGCGAGCACGGCCGCCGCGACCGCGACCGCCGTGGCTGCGCCGGCGGCTGGCCCTGCGCCAGGGCGCGTGGTCGATCGCAAGGCCGTCGCCACCGCGTTCGCGACCCAGCATCTCGCGGTGGAGGGCGGCGAAGGCCGGTATCGCGTCGTGGGTGAGGATCCCTACGTCGATTTCGGATTTCCGGCGCCGATCGATCCTGTGCGCACGCCGTACCTCGGCATCGGCATCGAATGCGCCGACGGCAGCCGCAGCGTGCCGCTGCAGATCTTCTGGCTGACCGAAGGCATGGAGTACTACGCCGAGCAGAACAGCGTGCGCCTCGCGTTCGAACCCGGTACCCGCGTGCTGGATCTGCGTCGGATCTCGGGGTTGACGCCGGGCGTCGCGATCCGTCGAGTGCGCATCGACACCGATGCGGGCAGTGCCTGCACACGATTCCGGATGGATCCGCCGGCGGTCGGCGCCGGCAAGACCGGCGGCTGACGCGCATCGGGCCTCAACCCGAGACCGGCTCCGGGGCGTTCGCCGAAGGCGGAGGCGAGACGGTGGCGAACACATCGCCGATCGAACCGATCTCCGGATGCCGGTGCTGCAGCACGCCCCCCGCGCCGGCGATGAGGACCAGCACCAGCACGAACGGCACCCAGGTCCTGCGCAGCGCGGTCGACAGCCAATGGCTCGATTCGATCCGGCGCAACCGCCGATACAGCCCCGAGGCGAGGGCGACATCGAATACCAACTCCGCAAGCAGGGTCGGTGCGATCCAGATGGCCCAGAAGATCGCGCCGACGGCGATCGCGAGCGCGGCGATCGCGATCAACAGGATGCCGGCTTCATCGATGTCCGGGAAATCGTCGAACAGGCCGTCCGCGTCGCGCGACGACGGACGGCCCGTGCAATGCGTGGAGCCACCGGAGCTTCCGGATCCATCGGGGAACAGGTCGATCTCGTCCCCGAGATCGCGGTTGTGCAGATGCACCCACAACCGCAACAAGAGCAGGAACATCGCATACGCGGCGACGACCGCAAGCGCGTAGCGTTGCCAGAGCAGGTGCATGCCCTGGGCGCGCAACAGCACCGAGACCAGCAGGCCGGTCGCTCCGGTCAGCGCCACGATCAGCATCATCTGCAGTCGTGGCGAATAGAGCGTCTGCAGACGTTTGCGGATGCGTCCGATTTCGATGTCGCGATGCGTCATGTCGGACGCGAACTCAGTCGAGCAGCGACAGCATGTGCTCCGCGGACGACACCCGGAATTCGCCGGGGGCTTCGACCTCGAGCAGCTTCACCACGCCGTTCTCGGCGTAGAGCGCGAAGCGCTTGCTGCGGATGCCCATGCCGTAGGCGCTCGCGTCCATCTCCAGGCCCAGCGCCTTGGCGAAATCGCCGTTGCCGTCGGCGAGAATCTCCATGCCGGCGGGCGCGTTCTGGCTGGCGGCCCAGGCCTTCATCACGAACGGATCGTTCACCGACATGCAGGCGACACCGATGCCCTTCGCGGTGAACGCGTCGAAGTGCGCGATGAAACCCGGCAGATGCTTTTCCGAGCAGGTGGGCGTGAATGCGCCGGGCACGGAGAAGAGCACCAGCTTCCTGCCCTCGAAGAAACGATGCGTATCGACGGTTTCGATGCCGCCATCGATGCGCTTGATGTTGACTTCGGGAATGCGATCACCGATCTGGATGGCCATGTGGAACTCCTGGGCTGGGCGGGGTGAGGCCACAGTGTAGAGGCAAGCCCGACACGGGGGCGACACCCCTCGACGCCCCCCTCGGCGCAGCCCCTTGAAAAGCCGGGCTTGGCGCCTATCTGTTGGACATGGCGGCGCGGTGCCGCCCCCAAGGAGAACCTCCATGAGCCTCATGCGCTATCAGCAGGCGTGGCCGGCCCAGGCCCGCATCCACGACGATCTGAAGCAGATGTTCGATCGCTTCCTGGATTCCGCGAACATGAATTCCGCCGCCAATCCCGACGAGTCCGCGGTGGTCACCAGTCAATGGGTGCCGCGCGTCGACATCAAGGAAGACGCCGACCGCTTCCTGATCCTCGCCGATCTTCCCGGCGTCGATCCGCAGGATGTCGAGATCCTGATGGACAAGGGCATCCTCAGCATCAAGGGCGAACGTCACGGTGAAACGGTCGAACAGTCCGAGCGTTTCTCGCGGATCGAACGCCGCTACGGCAGCTTCCATCGCCGTTTCGCGCTGCCCGATACCGCCGATGCCGACGGCATCACCGCGACTGGCCACAACGGCGTGCTGCAGATCACGATTCCCAAGCGTCCGGAATCCACGCCGCGCCGCATCCAGGTGGGTGCGCAGCCGGCCGGCGCGTCGCCGTCTAAGAGCTGAATCCGCCGCATCCGCGCAGCGGTAACGTACATCCCGTCCATGGACGGGATGTACGCCGGGCGGCCGTATCGTCCGCGTGCCGACATCGTCCCGGACGCGGCGGGTTCGCTATAGTGCGTCGCATCTTCAGGTTTCATGCGGAATCGCACCATGCGTTTCAAGGATTACTACGACATCCTCGGCGTCGAGCCCGGCGCCGGCGAGGCGGAGATCAAGACCGCCTATCGTCGTCTCGCGCGCAAGTACCACCCGGATGTCAGCAAGGAACCGGGCGCCGAAGAGACGTTCAAGGCCGTCAACGAGGCCTACGAGGCCCTGCGCGATCCCGAGAAGCGCGCGGCTTACGACCAGTTGCGCGCGCGCGGTTATCGCCCCGGCGATGAGGTCCAGCCGCCGCCGGGTGGATTCGGTGGCGGGCCCGGTGGATTCGACTTCGAGGAAATCTTCGCCGGCGGCGGCAATGGCGGCTTCAGCGATTTCTTCCAGGAACTGTTCGGACGCCGTCGCGGCGCCGGCTTCGGCGGACCCGCAGGCGCGGGCCCGCGGGCCCGCGGCGATGGTGCTGTCCGCGCGAAGTTCGCGGTGCCGCTGGAGGCTGTCTATCGTGGCGATCCGGTCCGCGTGTCGGTCGGCGGGCGATCGCTGGAGATCCGGGTGCCGAAGGGCGTTCGGCCGGGGCAGGCGATCCGGCTGGCCGGTCAGGCGCCGGGCGGTGGCGATCTGCTGCTGGAGATCGAATACGCGGCGCACCCGCAGTTCGAGGTGGACGGCCGCAACATCATCCACGCGCTGGCGGTCGCGCCCTGGGAAGCCGCGCTGGGCGCATCGTTGAGCGTGCCGACCCTGGGTGGCGCGGTGGAGCTGAAGATTCCCGCGGATTCCGAATCCGGTCGCAAGCTGCGTCTGCGGGGGCGTGGCCTGCCGGGTGCCGGTGGTGCGCCAGCCGGCGATCAGATCGTGGAACTGGAAATCCTCGCGCCACGCGCCAACACCGAAGAAGAGCGCGAGGCCTATCGACGCCTGCGCGACGTGTTCGGAGACGATTGGCGTCGGGTGTGAGCGATACCGCGAGGCCGCGCATGTCCTCATGGCATGCGCCGTCGCCATTATTCCGGTGACGATGCAACGACAAGGCGTCGAACCTGTCGAACAGGAAACGCAGGTTCATCGCCGTCGTTCCGATCGCCGGATTGATGGCGGTGGCTGCCCATGTCCATGCCGCGCGGGCCCAGATGATTGAAATCATCTGTCTGGATGCGGAGGACGACCGCGTGGGTGAGGTGCTGTATCCCCGCTGCGGACGCGTACAGTCTTGTGGAATCACGACCGGCGATGACGGCATCGAGACCACGCCCGGCTTTGGACGCAGAGGCCCCCGGGCCGTGAAGGTTCTCGGTCCAGATGCGATGAAGCCGCCATGTGGCGGCTTCATCGTCACGGCTGGATGCGTTGCCGTTCGGTGGGTCAGCCCAGGCCGGTCACGTACTTGGTGATCGTGTCCGACAGTTCGGTTTCGCTGAAAGGCTTGGTCAGATAAGCCTTGGCGCCCTGGCGCATGCCCCACATGCGGTCGGTGTCCTGGTCCTTGGTCGTCACCAGCACGATCGGGATGTGCTTGGTGCTGGGTTCGCGGCAGATGGTGCGGGTGGCCTGGAACCCGTTGAGGTTCGGCATCACCACGTCCATCAGGATCAGGTCCGGGATCTCGCGCTTGGCGACTTCCACCCCGGCGGCGCCGTCCTCGGCGGTGAGGGCCTCGTGGCCGAGTTTTTCGACGATGCGGCGAATGCCCATCAACTGCGACGGAGAGTCGTCGACGATCAGGATGCGTGCCATACGGGGCCCCTAGGGTGACTGTGCCAAGT
>JAYRTK010000200.1:0-6623 GCA_041919595.1 Lysobacteraceae bacterium | reverse complement strand
CCAGCTGGTCGCGAGCAAGCCCGCGCTGGCCAGCGTCTCCAACATCGGCCCGAGCTGGCTGAAATCGCGCAACACCGGCGGCTACGACATGAAGGTGCTGCGGCTGACCAATTCCGCGACGAATGCGACGCGCCCCAACAAGCCGCCGATGGTGCTGTTCGGATCGATCCACGCGCGCGAGTACACGCCCGCCGAACTGGTCACCCGCTTCGGCGAATGGTTGGTCAACGGCTACGGCACCGATCCGGAAGCCACCTGGCTGATGGACAACTACACCTTCTACCTGGTGCTGCAGGCCAATCCCGACGGCCGCAAGAAGGCCGAATCCGGCCTGTCCTGGCGCAAGAACGTCGACAACAGCAACGGCAGCTGCAGCGCCAACAGCGTGGGCATCGATCTCAACCGCAACTTCCCGTTCCACTGGAACACGGTGGCGGGCGGCTCCAGCGGCAGCGCCTGCGCCGAAACCTACCGCGGTCCGCTGGCGCAGTCCGAACCGGAAACGCAGAACCTGATGCGTCTGGTCGCCGGCACGCCCGGTGCGAGCGGGGTCTACAGCGGCGGCATCTTCCCGGATCGTCGCGGCGACGCCAGCACCAGCGCTGCGCCCGACGACACCCAGGGGCTGTTCATGGACATCCACAGCTACTCGCAGCTGGTGCTGTGGTCCTGGGGCGACACCACCGCCCTGGCCCCGAACGGCCCCGCGCTGCGCACGCTGGGCCGGCGCATGGCCTACTTCAACGGCTACCGTCCACAGCAGTCGAACGAGCTGTACGGCACCGACGGCACCACCGACGACACCATGTACGGACTGCTCGGCGTACCGAGCTACACCATCGAACTGGGCGTCGCCTTCTTCGAATCGTGCTCGACCTTCACCTCGTCGACGCTGCCGAAGAACCTCGACGCGCTGAAGTACGCCGCGCGCAATCTCACCGCACCCTATCGCTATCCGTCCGGTCCCAATACCGTCAGCGTTTCCGCCTCCAGCGCCTCGGTGCCGGCCGGTACGCCGGTCACGATCAGCGCGATCCTCGACGACGGCCAGTTCAACCAGACCAACGGCACCGAGACCACGCACGCGATCGCCTCGGCGAAACTCTATCTCGACGTCCCGCCGTGGGAAGCCGGCGCCACCGGCATCGCGATGAACGCCAGCGACGGCAGCTTCAACGCCACCCGCGAGACCGTGACCGCCAGCCTCGGCACCACCGGTCTGGCAGCCGGCCGCCACATCGTCTACGTGCAGGGCACCGATGCCTCGGGCAAACCGGGCACGCCGAATGCGGTGCTGCTGGACATCGGCGGGGGCGGTGGCGGCGGCAATACCGCGCCGGTCGCGAACTTCACCGCGATGCTTTCGGGCCTGACCGCGACCTTCACCGACACCTCCACCGACAGCGACGGCACCATCGCGTCGCGCAGCTGGAACTTCGGCGACGGCACGACATCCACCGCGACCAACCCGAGCAAAACCTACGCCTCCGCCGGCACCTACACGGTCACGCTCACCGTCACCGACAACGGCGGACTCAGCCACACCCGCTCGCAATCGGTCACGGTCACCGCCGGCGGCACCCAGACCTACAGCAACGGCACCGACGTCACGATCGCCGACAACGCCACGGTGAACAGCACGCTCGCGATCTCGGGGCGCACGGGCAACGCCGGCAGCGCCGTTCCGGTCGCGGTCAACATCGTGCATACCTACATCGGCGATCTGAAGGTCGATCTGGTGGCGCCGGACGGCAGCGTGTACGTGCTGCACAACCGCACCGGTGGCAGCGCCGACAACATCAACACCACCTACACGGTGAATCTGTCGACCGAGGCGCTCAACGGCACCTGGACGCTGCGCGTCAACGACAACGCCAGCAGCGACACCGGCCGCATCGACAGCTGGAGCATCACGTTCTGAGTTCGCGTCGCCAAAGATGCGACAGGGAAGACCCGGGCATGCCCGGGTCTTTTTTTGGATGATCCGCATGGTCGCCGCACGGGCATCCGCGCACCACCGAATCGACCTCGCCGCAAGCCTTGACGGCGACCATTCCGCATCGGATTGAATCTCACGAAAACCCTTGTTTTTACGAGATTTCATCGGTTTTTTTGGCGTCGCAACCCATGCGACCCCGATATCGATAATGGACAGCACGCCAAGACGACAACGTCATCCTCGAACGCCCGAACGCGTGCCGGGCGACACCCATCGAAGATCGCCGGAAGGAGGACAGGACGTCTTCTTTCGCAGGGACGCACTTGCCTGGCCGGTGAGCTCCACGGACGGAGATCGCCGGCACGGAAAGACGGCGCAGCGCGCGACGGCGGACGCCGAAAAGCCGCAACAGAGTAGGCGCATCATCACAAGGAGCTACACATGCCCAATCTCGTGCAGGAACTCAACAGCCTCGACTTCAGCGTCTACATCGGTGGTCCGCTGCAGGCGGCCGTGGATGCGCAACATGCCGCGTCGATGTCGCAGGTCAATTTCATCAAGGAAGTCGGCTTCGTGCCGAACGCGAACCCGGCGCTGCCGTCCGAACTGCGCTACGTGACGTTCAAGTACAAGAAGGACGTCCCGAATCCCACCTACGATCCCACCGCGACGACCGGCCCCAACAGCCTTCCCTACAACAAGGTCGCGGTCGAGATCGAAGTGCCCTTCCTGACCATGCTGACGATCCCGGCGCTGCGCATCGACGAGGTCAACATCGACTTCAACGCCAAGCTCACCTCGGTGGAAACCACGAACGTCTCCAGCGAGTTCGCGGGCAGTGCTTCCATCAGCGGTCGTTTCTGGAAGGTCAGCTTCAAGGCGTCGGCCTCGTACAAGCGCACGTCCAGCAGCACCAGCACCACCGAGCGCACGTACAACCTCGGCGTGCGCGTCCGTGCCATCAACGACGAGATTCCGGCCGGCCTCGAGCGGATCCTGAACATGATGGAAGAAAGCATCGTCCGCCAGGAAGCGCCGGCGGCGGCGTAAGGCGGCGCGATCGACGCACGCGGCGCGCGTGACCTCGGCGTCGAACCGCTTCCGCACCGAACGGGGCCGGCTCCGGCCGGCCCCACTTTTCCCAAGCCTTTTCCAGGACAGCGCACCATGCCCACTCTCAACGAATATCTCGGTGGACTCTTCAGCAGCATCACCGATGCGCGCGTGATCGCCGACGTGCAGACCGTGCAGGTCGCCGAGCAGTACGCGAAGCACGATCTTCTCAAACATTTTTCCGTACCGCGCATGCGCATCAGCGACATCGAGCTCACCATTCCGGTGGCGATCGAAGGCCTGAGCGAACGTACCGGCTACCAGCTCGACCCCATCGGCAACGCCGAATTCAAACGCATCTGCGCGCGCGAACTCTCGCGCTTCGTCGGTTACGTGGAACTGCCGCCGGTCGCGGCCCAGAAACTGCTCTCCGCACTCGACGTCCACATCCCGAAACTCGTGGACGGCATCCGCGTCTCCGGCGACCGGATCAAGCCGATGCAGACCTTCGCGAACGACATCGTCTTCGATCTGTTCGAGATCGGCGTCGAAGCGCGTCTGCACGAGGGCAAGTTCCCCGACGGCTACGCGCAGGACGAGATCGCGAAGCGTTGCCATGAACTCGGCCTCGGCCTGGTGACCGGCGTCGTCGACAAACCCGTGCTCGATCAACTCGCCGTGATCGCCGAATCCCATCGTCTGCGCGAGCAGCGTCCCGAAGACATCATCCACATCCGGATGAAGATCGGCGAGGACGGCATGGAATGGCAGACCTCGGAAAAGAGCGACGGCACCATCGAACGCAAGCTGATTCCGGAGTAAGCCGCCATGCTGAGATCGAAACTCCAACTCGTCCGGCAGATGTCCGATCAGTTGCTGAACGTGCCCATGCTGGTCCGCGGCTTCGAACGCAGGTCGCCCGGCGCGCTCGACGATCTGCTGCGCTGGATCGACGCGTCGGAAGCGCTGCTGTCGGGACACGGCCTGGTCGCTGCCGCCGATCTCGCCGGCCACAAGGCGCGCATCCTCGCGGTCGAATACGATGAGCAACGGCGCGGCACCCTGCGTCGCCGGCAGCAGGCGGTCGCCATCGGCCTGATGCACGAACTGCAGCAGTCCGCGCAGGACGCGCTCCGCCCGCATGCGGCCAAACTGCAGCAGGCGCGCGATCTGGCCCGGCAATTGCTGCAGATCGTCGCCCAGAGCGGCGCCGTGCACTACGACCCGGCCAGCGACATCGCGACGATGGTCGATCAGGTCTGGGCACTGTGTACCGGCCACGAGCAGCTGAAACCGCTGGCCGCGCAGTTGCGCGCACTGCTGTCGTCCGACGACATCCGGCTGTTGCTGGTGGAGGACATCGAACCGCTCGATTTTCCCCTGCTTGCCGCCAACCGCTGAGGACGGCGGCCCCCGTCGCCCGGATGCGGTCGCATCCGGGCCGTGCGGCGATCCATGTCCTTCTCGGCGCATCCCTCGAAGCGCATCCCGAACGAAAGGCGCACGCCCAGGAGGGGCCATGCCCGACCGCAACGACATCCGCTGGTTCAAACGGCAGTTCGCGACGCGCATCGCGTCCGCGATCGAATACACGCCGCTCGGCGTCGACCTGGTCGTCGCCATCGCCTGTCAGGAAACGGGATTCATCTGGTCGACACTGCGCCGCAAGCGCATGCCGGTCGCGCGCATTCTCGAACTCTGCGTCGGCGACACCATCGATGCGCGTCCCGACGGCAGCGGACGTCCCTTCCCAAAACACCGCGCCGATCTGCTGTCGCATCCGCAGGGCGCGGCGATGTTCGCGATCGCGCGCCAGGCGCTCGTCGACATGGCCGCGCACATTCCCGGTTACGAGCGTTCGGTCGCGAACGCCGAAAAGTTTTGCCGTGGTTACGGGCTGTTCCAGCGCGATCTGCAGCACTTCCGCATCGATCCCGACTATTTCCTGAGCCATCGTTACGCCCGTTTCGACGACACGCTGGCGATGTGCATCGACGAACTGAAGCGCGGTCTTCGCATCCTCGGCCTCGAAAGCCGGCGCAGGCTCGACGACGAAGCGCTTGCGCACGTCGCCATCGTCTACAACACCGGCCGCTTTCGTCCCGAACGCGGACTGCGTCAGGGACATTTCGACGGCCAGCGCTACTACGGCGAATCCGTGCTCGCGTTTCTGCGGCTATCGAAGTCGGTGGTCGTCGACCATGCCCGAGCACCGACATCGCGCATACCGATCGCCACCGGGCCATCGCTTCGCGTGGCAACGTGCGGCGGCACCCTGCGCCTGCGCAGCCAACCACGACGCAGCACACCGCCGGAGGCGAACGTGATCGCAGCGCTGCCCGACGGCCATCCGGTGCGCGCGGTCACCAGCCGCCCCGTGCGCGGCTTCATGGCGGTGGAAACGACCCTCTCCGGGAAACGACTTCGCGGTTTCGCATCGACCGTATTCCTGGTTGCGGATGATCAGGCGCGGGACGCACCCGAGTGACTCACCCTTGGTCATTGTGTAGGAGTTGAGTATTTCCCGACAGTCCGCCCCTGATCATGTTTTCACCAGGTCATTACACTTGACTTATGAGCAAGTGCCATTCCAACCTGCGCCTGCTTTCACTCGACCCTTATTCGTTCAGATCAGTAGTGCCCCCAGCACTCCCATTTAATGGGATCGCTGTTCAGGATGTAACCACATCGATTGCGGCCCGGAATGCTGTAGACGAACTCAAACAGGAAACTTCCATCCGGGTTAGTCTGATAAAAAAAAGAAATTCGCTTTCCAGGAACATGGTCATCGAGATATCTCCTCGAGAAGTATTTCGGCACAAGCTCGTCGAGAGTTGCAGGATGGCGGCCATGCTCGACTCGATATGCAAGAATCGCAGAAACGACAGGCTCTGCCTGTGCGCGCCCTTCCTCGAAGCGAGGCCCCTCGCCAGGGTCGTCGCAAGACGCCAACAGCAAACATAAAACCGGCACAAAGATGAATGATCGCATCATTGACTGCACCCGCATCCCGCAGCATCCTGCACGTAATCTCTAACCGTCTTCCAACGCGCCACATCAAACGGGCCACGCCCGGAATTCAGAAACAAGTCTTCCCACATAGCCGCCTGCGCCTCATAGAGCCCATGATCAAAAAGAGTTATGAAATACTGCAAATTATCTGAAGGATTCGGAATATTCATGTACTCGTATGGATCAGAGAGACTCATCCCCGTCGCAGATTCAATAGCCCCAGAAGCTGAGTATGCGGTCTGCAGAACCGAGCCAAACGTGGTCACCTTTCCGCCTTGATCTCTCTGCCATACATGGAAAATCTCATGCGCAAATGACCCTCGGACATAACGATTCGCGAGATTCAATCCTTCACTTTCGTCGCCGTTGATAAACGCATCGCCAGGAAAATTAACCGAGCCGGAATGCGGCGACCATGGGCGCTCCCCTGTCCATGACCATTTTTTTTCAATGTCAATTCTATTCGGGTTGAAACAATCACCGAATAGTTGACGAATGAACTCGCGCTCGACGTCATTTGGCTGTATGAGTTGAGTATTTCCCCGACAGTCCGCCCCTGAAACACTCGTTTCAGGGCGGGCACCTGGGCCTTCGGTAGATTGGTGGTTACCACACCTTC
>JAYRTK010000199.1:0-6655 GCA_041919595.1 Lysobacteraceae bacterium | reverse complement strand
CGAAACACCTTCTCCCGGCGTTCGGCATACGCCACGGCAGCGCCGCGCGCACCGGATGGGACGCAAGCCCATGCCGCTGGACACCGTTCGATCGATGCTTCGCATTGCCGACTGTCGCCAGTCGGCAATCCGTGTGCCCACGCATTTCCCGCCGCCGCCCGCGCCGAGCATCGCGGCGCAGCGCTTGCGCGCCTCATGGCGGAATCCCGTTCTGCCGGACCCGTGTTCGGACCTCGATGCCCGGACGTTCGCGACAGGATGCTTCGGATGTCGGAAAAAAATGCGTGAGCGAAACCGTTCGCGCCGCGGAATCCCGCGCGCGTGTTCGAAGAACCTTCTTTGCGGACGCTGAAAGCAAAACGCCCCCGGATGGGAATCCGAGGGCGTTCGCGTGCCTCGGAGATCGGGGTGCCGATCTCCGGAAACGAAGATCAGGCGTTGTGGAAGTCGTCGCGGTCCTGCAGCCGTTGCCCTGGCGTCCGCGCGCATTCGCGCGCGTCGCGCAGCTTGCGCGACGATGCGGGATTGCAGTGGTTGCGGAGGACGGGTTTCATGGCGTGACTCTTGGCGGGACTCTTGGAATTCGTTGGAATTCAGGGGTTTTCGCGAGAAACGCGCATGGCGTTTGCTGCGATGGGCGCGCACGTTACACCCGTCGTTTTCGATTTGCAAACATTTTTTTCACATTCGCCGCCGCGGCCGACGGACGGTGCGCGTCGGCGTTGCTGATGGCGTGGTCGCTTGTGTACGCCTCAGCGCAGCAACGGCGCCAGCGCGGGCCAGACGTGATCGCGCAGTTTCGGTTGCGCGGCGGCGGTCGGATGCAGGCGGTCGGCCTGGAACGCGCGATCGTCGAGCGCGATCGGTTCGAGCAGGAACGGCACGAACGCGATGCCGTGCTTCTTCGCGAGTTCGCGGAAGATGTTCTCGAATCCGCGGATGTAATCGGGGCCGTAGTTCGGCGGCAGGCGCATGCCGATCATCAGCACGTTCGCCTTCGTGTCTTTCGCCGCGGCGATCATCTTCTCGAGGTTGGCGCGCGTCTGCGCCAGCGGCAGGCCGCGCAGACCGTCGTTGGCGCCGAGTTCGATCACCACCACGGCGGGTTTGTGGCGTTTCAGTTCCGCGGCGATGCGCGCGGCGCCGCCGGCGGTGGTTTCGCCGCTGATGCTGGCGTTGACCACGCGCCAGCCGGGCTTCTCCTTCGTGATCCGTTGCGCGGTCAGCGACACCCAGCCCTGCGATGCGGCGAGGCCATAGCCTGCGGACAGCGAATCGCCCATCACCAGCACGCTGCGCTGTGCGGCGGACGTGGCGGCGGCGTTCGCGGGCGCGGGTTTGCGCGCGGGTTGCGCGAACGACGGCGCAAGGGCGAGGGCGAGCGCCGCGCCGAGCAGCAGCGCCGACGCGAAGGGCCCGCGCGGGCGTCGATCGAGGCGGGACTCAGACATAACGCGCCTTCAGCATCGCGTAGCAGCTGCGCAGCGCCTGCGCTTCGCCGCCGGCGGGACGGCCGGGGCGATCGTTGTCGTTCCAGCTGTAGACGTCCAGATGCGCCCACTTGCGTTCCGGCGGCACGAAACGGTCGAGATACAGCGCGGCGGTGATGCAGCCGGCCATCGTCGTGCTGCTGCCGTTGGCGAGATCGGCGATGCCGCTGCTCAGATAGCGGTTGTACGGACGATGCAGCGGCATGCGCCACAGCGGATCGAAGCTGCGCGCGCCGGCGGCGAGCCAGTCGTTCGCGAGCGCATCGTCGTTGCTGAACAGCGCCGGCAGATCCGGCCCGAGCGCGATGCGCGCGGCGCCGGTGAGCGTGGCGAAGTCGAGGATGAGTTGCGGCGATTGTTCGGCGGCGTAGGTGAGGGCATCGCAGAGGATCACGCGGCCTTCGGCATCGGTGTTGTCGATCTCGACGCTCAGGCCCCTGCGCGTCGAGATCACTTCGCCGGGGCGGTAGGCGTTGGGGCCGATCGCGTTCTCCACCGCCGGCACCAGCAGCGTCAGCCGCACCGGCAGCGCGCGGGCGATGATCAGTTCGGCCAGGGCGATCGCGTGCGCGGCGCCGCCCATGTCCTTCTTCATGTTGCGCATGCCGGCCGCGGCCTTGATGTCGAGGCCGCCGGTGTCGAAGCACACGCCCTTGCCGACGAGCACGATCTGCGGGTGATCGTGGCGGCCCCAGTGCAGCACGATCAGTCGCGGCGCGCGATGCGAGGCGCGGCCGACGGCGTGGATGGCCGGGAAGTTGTGGGCGAGCAGATCGTCGCCGGCCAGCACGTCGAGATCGGCGCCGTGCGTCTGCGCGATCCCGCGCACGACCGCTTCCAGTTCGTCCGGTCCCATGTGCTCGGTCGGCGTGTTGATCAGATCGCGCGCACGCACGCAGGCGGCGAGCTGCGCGGCGATGTCGGCATCGATGTCGGCGACCAGTCGCGCCGGCGCGCGGGCCGCGTCGCGGTAGCGGCCGAAACGGTAACTGCCCAGGCCCCAGCCCAGATGCAGCGCATCGCGCGCTTCGGGGTCGAGGTCGTCGGTCATGCGCCAGTCGCCGACCGGCAGCGCGGTCGGCGCATGCGCCCACGCGAACGGATCCTTCGGGTCGGCGATGCCCAGCACCGCGCCGGCGAGGCCCTCGGTACCGGGCAACAGCGCATGGCTGCCGGCGGCGCCGGTGAAGCCCTGCGCTTCCAGCCAGCGGCGCGTGGATTCGGAGCGGGTGGCCGCCCAGGTCGGGAACTGCGCGGCGGTGACCGCCGACAGGGCGTAGGGGTGTTCGGCGTTGGACACCAGTCCGGGCAGAGCGGTCATGACGAGGTCTCGGTGACGGGCGAGGAGAACGCGATGTCGTCGCGCGCGGACGCGGACATCGCGTCCAGGCGGTCGGCGAGCGCGGCCAGATCGGGCACGATCAGGTCCGGCACGATGTCGGCATGCGGCCAGTGCGACTGGCGTTCGCGTGCGTCGTCGCGATGCACCCAGGCGGTGCGCAGGCCCGCGCGGGCGGCGCCGAGCACATCCATTTCGATGTGATCGCCGACGTGCAGGACTTCGTGCGGTGCGCAGCCGAGGCGTTCGCAGGCGGCGAGGAAGATGCTCGCGGCGGGCTTGGCGGCGCCGTGTTCGCGTGCGCCGAGCTGGAACACGAAATGCCGGCCCAGACCGATCGCGTCGAGATCGGCGTTGCCGTTGCTCAGCGCCGCGACCGGCCGTTTCGCCGCGATCCGCGCCAGCGCCTCGATCGCGTCGGGATAGCATTCCACGCGATTGCGCTCGGCGTAGAACACCGCGTACGCCGGTTCCACCAGGGCGAGATCCTCGCCGCTGTCGCGGAAGGCGTATTCGAGGGTCAGGCGGCGCAGCGCGCTCATGTCGTGCAGCAGATGCGGATGGCCGGCGAAGACCCATTCGCGGAGCGCGCGCATCTTCGGGATCGGGAAGCGCTCGGCCGTGCGCGGACTGTGCGCGCGCAGCCAGTCGTCCAGCACCTGCTCGATCCGTGCGCCGATCGGCGCGAACGGCCAGAGGGTGTCGTCCAGATCGAGGGTGATGGCGCGGATGCGGTCGTTCACCGGGAGGATTCTAGTGCATCGCACCCGGCGGCCGCGTCGCGCGCGCCGGGATCGTCCGGTGTCCGATCGCCGGCTGTCCGGTCCATGGCGTCCACCGGACTCATTGCATCAACAGGTCGCCCTGGCGACCGTTGCGCCAGACCCGCAGCACCAGATCGGCCGGCGGTTCGGCGAAATTGGCGCGGAAGCCGCCGAGATCGGCGAACTCGCCGATGCTCGCGGCGCGGATCACGTCGCCCTTGCGCAGGCCGTTCCGCGCCGCGCGGCTGTTGCGGGCGACGTCCTCGACCAGCACGCCGGTGACGTTCTGGCGACGCAGCGATTCGGGCAGCTCGGCGAAGCGGGCGCCGGTGAGGCGCGGATCGAGATTGGCGCCGTCGATCTGCCGCGGCTGTTCGCGCAGGGTCGCCGAGACCGTCAGCGGTTTGCCGTCGCGGCGCAGTTCCAGCGACACCCGGCTGTTCGCCGGCTGCAGGCCCTGGAAATTGCGCAGCGCGGCGCTGTCGTCGATGCGCTGGCCGTTGGCGGACACGATCACGTCGCCTTCGCGCAGGCCCGCGGCGGCCGCGGACGAATCCGGATGGATCCGGGTGATCACCGCGCCGCGGGCTTCCTTCAGCCCGAGGCCGCGGGCGATGCGTTCGTCCACGTTCTGGCTGTCGATGCCGAGCGTGCCGCGCCGGACCACGCCGTTGTTGGCCAGCAGCTGTTCCATCACGTTGCGGGCGAGGTTGGTCGGGATCGCGAACCCCAGGCCGATGTTGCCGGCCGCGCTGCCCTGCAGATTGAAACTGGCGGTGTTGATGCCGACCAGTTCGCCGCGCAGATTGACCAGCGCGCCGCCGGAATTGCCGGGATTGATCGAGGCGTCGGTCTGGATGAAGTTCTGGAAACCGAGGCCCGGCAGGCCGCTGCGGCCGACCGCCGAGACGATGCCGGACGTGACCGTCTGGCTGAAACCGAAGGGATTGCCCACCGCGACCACGAAGTCGCCGGCCCGCAGCTGGTCGGAGTTCGCCAGCGGCAGGGCGCTGAGTTTTTCGGCCGGGATCCGCATCAGCGCCACATCGGTGTCGGCGTCGGAACCGACGAATTCGGCGTTGAGCGTGCGGCCGTCGTTGAGCGTGACCGACACATCGTCGGCGCCCTCGATCACGTGATGGTTGGTCAGCACCAGGCCGCGCTGGGCGTCGACGATCACGCCCGACCCCAGCGACTCGTTGATCCGCTCCTGGGTCAGGTCCGGAAACATGCGGCGGAAGAAGGGATCGTTGCCGAACGGACTCACCCGCACCCGCTGTTTGCTGTGCACGCTGACCACCGCCGGCGTGACCTTCTGCAGCATCGGGGCCAGCGATGGCAGCGCCTGGCCGTCGACCGCGCCGGGCAGGGCCGCCATCGGCGGCACCGCGACCGCGGCCGCCGGTGCGGCCAGCGCCGGGGTCTGCAGGGTTTCGCGCACCCAGGTGGCGGCGAAGCCCCCGAACGTGGCGGCGGCGGTCAGGGCCAGGAGGAGCGGGGCTTTCGGGGCGCGGCGGGCGGAGCGTTCGGCGGTCATCGTTCGGACGGATCAGGGGGCGGCCGGAGCGGCGCGGGGCGGAGGCGAGTCGGCAGAACATCGCGGCGTGGCCCCCGGGAATCAAGCCCCTGGAGGGCGTCGGGGCACCGCCATGTCGGAGGACACCGCAGTCTCCGCGGGCCGGCCTAAACGCGGGATGAAAACGCCCCCGGCCAACGCCCTGCCGCCCGCCGGACGACAGCCCGCAGGTTGAGACGGGGTGCGCATTCCGATCACGTCAAGCCGTTGACTTGGGCCGGCCGGGGGCGTAGCTTGGCACCCCGCGTCGCCACTACATCTTGGGGTGTGTGTGGCAATCGACCCAACTGATGGTGTTTCACGGAAGATTTGGTTCCACGGTGTCGGCAAATCGACATCTGAACGGAAGCATGGACGGGTCGTGGGTGTCGCCACAGCGGAAACGCAGGAGGCAGGCAAACAGGAACGGGTCGAAAAGGAGCGTCGCAACGCGGTCTGACCCGGAACCGCATCACGGAATCCGTTGGCGGCGTGGAGCAGGGGCTCCGCTGCCGGCATCACATCAAGAACAAGAGGCCGATGGCACTGCCGCGGCCCGCAACGACGAGGATGGGAGTGGATGAGCACTGTGCGTCTTGAGGCTGTCGCCAAAGCGGAAGCCGCCGCCGAGATTCCGATGCAGCCGGCGTCCTGGGACATCTGGGACAAGAAATACCGGCTCAAGACCAAGCAGGGCGAGGACGTGGATGGCGACATCGACGCCACCTACCAGCGCGTCGCGCGCGCGCTGGCCGATGCCGAGCCGACCGGCGAGAAGCAGAAGTACTGGTACGACCGGTTCCTGTGGGCGCTGCGTCGTGGCGCGATCCCGGCCGGCCGCATCACCTCGAACGCCGGCGCGCTGGAACACAAGCCGGCCACCTCGACGATCAACTGCACCGTGTCGGGCACCATCACCGACTCGATGGACGGCATCCTCGAAAAGGTCCACGAAGCCGGCCTCACCCTGAAGGCGGGCTGCGGCATCGGCTACGAATTCTCGACCCTGCGTCCGCGCGGCGCGTTCGTCGCCGGCGCCGGCGCGTACACGTCGGGTCCGATGTCCTTCATGGATATCTACGACAAGATGTGCTTCACCGTGTCCTCGGCCGGTGGCCGTCGCGGCGCGCAGATGGGCACCTTCGATGTCTCCCACCCGGACGTGAAGGACTTCATCCGCGCCAAGCGCGAGGACGGCCGCCTGCGCCAGTTCAACCTGTCGCTGCTGATCACCGACGGCTTCATGCAGGCGGTGGAGAACGACGCCGACTGGCCGCTGGTGTTCCCGATCAACGAGAAGGAGGTCGGCGACCTCGACGTGCGCAACGCCGAGCAGGTGGTCTGGCGCGACTGGCCCACCCACAAGAACTACATCACCCGCGACGACGGCATGGTGGCCTGCAAGATCTACGGCCACATCCGCGCCCGTCACCTGTGGGACATGATCATGGTCTCGACGTACGACTACGCCGAGCCGGGCTTCATCCTGATCGACAAGGTCAACGAG
>JAYRTK010000198.1:0-6691 GCA_041919595.1 Lysobacteraceae bacterium | reverse complement strand
AGCGCCGCACGGTGCTCCAGCGCGACGGACTGCATCCGTGGCGGCGCGCGAAGGCCCGGCTGAAATGGCTGAGATCGCCGAAGCCGCAGGCGTAGCAGGTCGCGGTGACGCTGCGGCCCTCGCGCAGCATCGCGGCGGCGGCCTGCAGGCGCGTGTCGAGCAGGAAGCGATGCGGCGGCCGGCCGATGAGTTCGGCGAACAGGCGGGCGAAATGGAACGTGCTCATGCCGACGGCCTCGGCCAGCGCGTCCAGGCGCAGGGCCTCGCCGTAGCGGCGTTCGAGGATTTCGCGCGCGGCGTGGATGCGTTCGGCATGGCTGGCGAGCGTGCGTGCGCGCGACGCACGCATCGATGCGACACGCGATGTGGGGATCTCGTGGAACAGTTCGCTGGCGCAGGTCTCGGCGAGCAGCGCGCCGCCGCCGTCGAGGGCGCGGCGCAGGCCCCAGTGCAGGTAGCGCAGGCGATTGTCGGCGCGCAGCACCGGTGTCCGCGCGCGGGCCCAGGTGCGGGCGCGGTCGAAACCGTCGATCGTGGCCGCGGTGTAATGCACGCTCAGGCAGACATCGTCGAGCCCGTGTTCCGCATGATCCACGCGATAACGCATCCCGGGATGGATCAGCAGCACATCGCCGGGCCCCAGCCGCCAGCGTTCGCCGTCGACGAGCAGGTCGAAACCGCCGCTTTCGACGAAGCTCGCGCTGTAGCGTTCGCCGATTTCCTCGGCGTGCCCGTGATCGTGCGGATCATGATCATGCTGCGCGTCCGGTGGATGATCGAAGCGCAACACGCCGAGATCGCGGGTGGACCACAGGGGTGTACAGCGGGTCATCGGCCGAGGATACACCGCGCATGCGTGCGCTCCGCCGCCCGCGTATGCTGCGGGCGGATTCGGCAAAGGAGGTCGTCATGCATGCGGGATCGTGTCTGTGCGGTGCGGTGCGCTTCGAGGTGTCGGGGGCGCTGTCGCCACCGGACGCCTGCCATTGCCGTCAATGCCGCAAGCAGTCGGGACACGTCTGGGCCTCCACCGACGTGCCGCGCACCGCGCTCGTGATCCGGGGCGAAGCCGCGCTGACCTGGTATCGCGCGTCCGAGCGCGTCCGTCGCGGCTTCTGTTCGCGCTGCGGTTCGTTTCTGTTCTGGGACCCGCTGCAGGGCGATACCATCGCGATCGCGATGGGCGCGTTCGATGCGCCGACCGGCGTCGCACTGGCCCGGCACATCTTCGTCGCCGACAAGGGCGACTATTACGACATCGTCGACGGTCTGCCGCAGCGGCCGTGACCATGGTGCGGGCCGCGCGGGACGGTTCGGGGCAATTGCAGAACGCGGGCGGCGTGAACTGCGTGGCGCACGGCATCGGTTTCCCGTGCGGGGGGCTGCTCGGACTGTTCGCGCGGCTGCACGGCGTGATGCGCCGCTACGAAACCCGTTCGCAGGGCAACGCGTGGTTCGGTGACTGGCCCGATACCCTGGCGCGGCGCGCCGGGTGGGCATCGATGGATCGGCGCCGGCATCGCTGACGTCGGCCTCTTTCGGCATGCGACGGCAGGTTGTCGGTGGCCGATGGCACCGGAGTGCGCGATGGCTACGGCGGCGGTGATCGCCCGGCGTTCTGCGCCAGCGTCCGTCCCCGGCGGCGTGCGGCCCATCCGCCGGCGAGCAGCAGCGGGACCACCGCGACCACGCCCCAGCCGAACCAGGACGCCGCGGCGGCGGCCGGCGGTGGCGGTGCGGCTGGCCGGACGGGAGCGGCCTCGGCCACGGCGGGCGCGGGCGGCGGTGGCGGCGGTGGGGCGGCCCCGGTGGACGCGTGTGCGCCGCGTGCGGCCGATTGCATGGCGTCGGCTGCGGCCTGCGTGCCCGGCGTCGGTGCCGCCATCACCGGTGGCGCGCCCTTCGCCGTGTCGGGCATCGGCATGGGAACCGGCATCGGTGTCTGCGGGGACGCCATGGTCGGTGCGTCCGTGGCCGGCTGCGGTTGCGCGGTGGCGTTGCCGGCGGTCGCCGTCGCCAGCGCTGCCGCGAGGAGCGCAGCGGTCGTCGCGATGGTCCGCCGCGTGTTCGTGCGTGCGTTCATCCAGGCGGGCTCCGGTTCGTGAGCGGACCAGTCTGCCGCCGACGCCGGGGACGGGCAAGCGAGGCGCGCGGGATCACCCCCGCCAGGCCTGGATGAACGGTGTTAGTTGCGGCAGCAGATCGACCGTACCATGCAGCAGGACCACCAGCGACAGCGAGCGCGTGCGTGCCCACAGCACGCCGAAGGCGATGCCCGCGGGCGCGATCATCACGATCGAATAGGCCGTCGCCCACAATGGCGTGGGGTCGTCGACGCCTTCCATCAGATGCGCGCCGCGCAGCGACAGTCCGGGCGCATGGGCCAGGCCGAACAGCAGCGACGCCCACAGCACCGCCGCGATCTGCGAATGCGTGGCATCGGCGATGCGTTGCTGCAGCACGCGCCGGAACAGCACTTCCTCGCACAGTCCGGCTTCGACGATCTGCCAGAGCCAGCACAGCGGAATCGCCCAGGCCAGGGTCCACGTGTCCGGCGCGAGCGCACGCAGGGTGGTCAGGCCGCGGCCGAAGACCGCCTGCAGGGCCAGAAAGGCCGCCGCCATCGTGAAGAACACCAGCCACAGCCGCGGCGCCGCGAACCGTGGCCGCAGGCGGTTGCCCGACAGGAACAGCACCGCCGGCAGCAGCGCCATCGTCAGCAGTTTCACGATCGTCTGCGCCACCGACTGCGCCGGTTCGTCGGGCCACGAGGTTTCGATCGCGCTGAATCCCCAGCCCAGCACCAGCAGCGAGAACACGGCCAGATACGCCAGGATCGGCCGCAGCGCGGATGGCGGTCGCGTCAGCGGCTGCGGCAGCGTGCGCGGCCTGCGGGTGAGCGCGATGGTCAGCGCCGGAAACACGCCGCCCAGCACCGCGAGCAGGAACAGGGGTTCGACGAGGTTCGCGTCGGGGGCGCGCGACAGCACCGCCAGCGAGGCCGCATAGGCGAGCGTGGCGACCATGATCGCGAGCACGGCGGGGCGGCGGGTGGCGAAGCGGCGCATGATCCCGTGATGTTGCCGCCCGCGCGGGTGCGCGCCACGCGGCATTGGTCACCCAACGAACGGCAGGGGAGGGCGCCGATGACGCGCCGCAGCGTGCGTGTCGCCGCCGGGGCGGGGACCATGCATGGCCCCGGCGATGCATGGTGGCAGGAAGCCCCGGTGCGATCATGCCCGGGCGGACACGGAACGGACATCCGGCGTCGGGATACTCGCGTGCCACCCTTCCCGTGCCCGGAGCCCTTCCCATGACACGTTTCGTCGCCGCCCTCTTCGCCGCCGGCCTGATGTGCGCCGCCCTGCCGGCGTCCGCACAGTCCTATCTCCGCGTCGTTTCCTGGAACATGCTGCATGCCGGCTGGAGCGGTCAGCAGGACTGGAACGCCTACGCCGGACAGATCTGGAACAACTTCGGCAGCGCGTCCGGCGCCGCCAACGGGGCCGATCTGGTGTTCGCGCAGGAGGTGATGTACGCCGAATCGGCAGCCAGCGTCGCCACCGCACTCACCGCGGTCAGCGGCTACACCTGGGATTACCGCGTGACCGACGCCATCGGCCGCAGCAGTTACAAGGAGCGCTATGCGGTGTTCTTCCGCACCGACCGCGTGCAGTTGCTGTCGTCCACGGTCTGGGCCGATTCCGGCGACAAGTTCGAACGCGAGCCGCAGATCGTGAAGATCCGCCACATCCAGACCGGTGCGGACTACACGTTCATCAACTGGCATACCGTGTTCGGCACGACCGCCGAGCGTCAGGCCGAGATCCAGCAGATCGCGAGCGTGTTCCAGTCGGTCCAGAACGGCAGCGGCAGCGATCAGGACGTGATCCTGGTCGGCGATCACAATCGCGACGCGACCTCGCCGTGGTGGACCACGCTCACCGGCGTGTCGCCGACGGTGAGCTACCGGGTGAACGAGCTGACCTCGATCAACACCAGTTGCGCCTTCGCCAGCCGTTACGATCATTTCTGGATGCAGAACAACTACGTGACCGAGTATTCCACCTCGGGCCGCGACTACATCGCCGACATGTGCGCGTTCCGCAACGGCGTGTCGGATCATGCGCCGATCTACATCTCGTTCTACTCGACCGCCGACACCGACTGACCGCGCATGAGGTGGGGAACACGGCCGTGGCGGCGCCTGTTCGCCGGCCTCGCATCGGTGATGGTCGCCGGCGGCCTGTGGTGGTTCGCGACGCGCGACGACGCTTCCGCCGATGTCGCCCGCACGCCGGCGACCGTGCGACCGGCCGAGGACGCGGCGGCGACCGGTCGCGCACGGATGTTCGCGTTCCGCACCCGGTTGCTGCCCGATGCCGGCATTCCGGCGGATGCGCGCTCGGTGCGCATCGGTCTGGCCAGCGTTTCGCCCGACGACCGGGCCGCGCATCGCGCCTGGCTGCGCGGTGGACGCGAGGGCGCAGGCCCGGCGCGGATCGAGGATCTCGCCGTGGTGACACGCTGGATCGAAGCCCCCGCGACGATGGCCGCCGGTGGCGGCGTCATCGTCGGCCCCATCGCCCTGCCGGCGGCGGACCGTTACGTGCTGCAGGCCCGTGCGGGCGACAGCCTGCGTTTCTACGAGGCGGCGTTCGGACGCGATGATCCGCCTGCCGAGGTCCGACCGCGGGTCGCGGCCGGACTGCGCGTGCGCGCCCCGGTCGGCGGGGCCGGCGTGCTGCTGCGCCGGGTCGAGGGCGGCGGGGACGCGGCCTGGCAGGCGTTGATGCGCCGCGAGTCGCCATCGTTGCTCGATGCGTACGACGAGCGTCCGTTCGCGGTCGATGGCGACACGACGATCGCCCCGTTGCCGCCCGGGCCGCTCGATGTGGTCGCGGTCGTCGGCGGCATCGAGACCGAACGTCGTCGGCTGACCCTGTCGGCGGGCCGATACGTCACCTTCGATCTGGACGCGGACACCGCGACGCTGGCCGCCGCGCTGCCCTCGACGCTGTGGTTGCGCCTGATCGAACGCGGCAACGGCGCGCCGGTCCGCGACGCGACGGTGCAGTGGTCGTCGCCGCGCGGGGAGCGCAGCGCACGACCGGATGCCGCCGGCGTCGTCCGCATCGAGGGGATCGATCCGCTGCAGCCCCTGTCGCTGCAGTTGTCGTTCGCGTCGCCGAAGACGCCGTCGTTCCTGATCGATGCGCTGCCGTCTTGGCCCGAGCGCCTGCCGCTCGCGCTCGATCTGCGCGATGCGCGGATCGTGGCCGGACGGCTGGAGAAAACGGTCGAACTCGAACCGCTGCGCTGGCTGATCGTCGAGACGCCCGGGCTCGCGGTGCCACGGCGACCGCGCATCGATGATCCGTATCCCGTGTTCGTGCTGCAGCGCCGCGATGGCGCGGGCTGGCGCGATGCCGCCGCCGACCACTTCCGGCCGGTGGCCGAAGGTCTCGCGGTGTCGTTGGATCGCCCTGGCACGGTGCGGGTCGCGGCGCTGCTGGCGCCGTGGCGCCTGGCGGTCAGTGGCGCGGTGGAGGTGCGCGCGGATGCCGCGCGCTATCGCACACGGCTCGATCCCGCGACCGGTCGACGTGTCGGTGTGCGATTGACGGTGGACGGGAAACCGCTGGCGCGCGTGCCGGTGCGCGTGATCGCGCCGTTGCGTGGAACGCCGCCGGCGACGATGGCGACCGATGCCGATGGCCGGCTCGTGCTGGCGCAGGCCAACGTGCCGTCCGTGCGCATCGAAGCGCCGGGGTTCGCGCAGGTCGAGGTGCGACTCGACGACGATATCGCCGTCGCCTTGCGCCGCGACGCGGAATGAGGCTGCCAGCGCGCCGCCGGTTCAGGGCGACTTCGTTTCCGTGGGGGTGTCCGTGTCGGCGCCCGATTGCGGCTGGTACCTGTCGAACAGTTCGAGGTAACGGCGATAGACCGGGTTGTCCCATTCGAATCCGTTCAGGCGCATGTCCAGTTGGATCGCGTTGCGGAAGATCGGCGGGAACTTCGCCAGACGCTTGAGCGTGGCGGCCGGCAGGTTCGGCTGGTCGACGTTGACGCCGAAGCCGTACGGTTCGATGCGTCCGAAATGATGGGTCGAATGCTGTGACGCCAGGATCCGGCCGCGATCCTTCTTCGGATAGATGCCGGGAATGTACTGATGCTCTTCCATGTCCGTCTTCACCTCGAAGGTGTAGAACAGGAAGGCGGCCAGCGGCTGATAGAACGGACTTGGCGCGCCGATGCTGTGGCGCAGGAAGCCTTCGAGAAGGCCGTTGCCGGACACGCCGATCATGCCCGAGGGAATCGCATCGTGGTGGGGGCCGTGCAGATAGACGAATTCGATCTCCGAATTGTGGCCCAGCCAGTGATCGCGATAGAACCAGTCGTTGATCACCTTCATGTACTGCATCTGGGTCCACAGGTTGATCGCGACGACGATCGGGAGGAGTAGCAGCGAGTATTCGACGAGATGGAGGATCGCGTACCACGGCGCGAGCAGCAGCAGATGGGTCGCGAGCCCGGTGACGTAGGCATGGACGATCTCCAGCACGATCTTCGGTTCGCGCGGCAGCAATTGCTTCCACGAGGTCTGCAGCAGGATCTCGAGCGCGAGTTTCCGGTTGACGAGATGAGCGACGAAGATCGCGGTGCGCATCGCGGTGGTCGCGCCGAG
>JAYRTK010000197.1:0-6692 GCA_041919595.1 Lysobacteraceae bacterium | reverse complement strand
ATGTTGGGGAGTTAGCTGGTGCCTGCGTCGCCGCCCGCGAGCGGCGCCACGCCGCCGCCGCCCGCGACCGTGGCGATGCCGTCATCGTCGATGCGCTCGACCACGAAATACGCCGAGCGCGGTTCGGCATAGGCGCGATGCATCCAGTCGACTTCGGGGTCGTTGATCGCGAACCCGCAGCCGCTGGCGCCGAATTCGGGCATGACCGTGCGGATGATCGCGGCGATCGCGGCGTCGTCGCGGGCTTCGATGGGGCGGATGCGGAACGTGACCGGCATGTCAGTGGGCGTTCGAGGGATGGAGGCCGCCGAGTTCGAGGCGACGGGCGAATTCGTCGGGCTTCAGGCCCGGCGCGAACAGGAAGCCCTGCGCGATCGGGACGCCCAGGCGGAGCAGGAACTGGCGCTGCGCTTCCGATTCCACGCCCTCGGCGACCAGGCCGAGGCCGAGGCTGCGAGCGATGCCGACCACGGCCTGGCAGACCGCCACGTCGGAGTTGTTGCCGGGCACGCCTTCGACGAACAGCTGGCTGAGTTTCAGGCCGTGGATCGGCAGCCGGCGCAGATAGTTGAGCGCGCTGTAGCCTTCGCCGAAATCGTCGATGGTCAGGACCACGCCCATCTCGCGCAGATCGGCGAAGGTGCGCAGAGTGTCGGGCGCGTCCTCGATCAGCACGCGTTCGGTGAATTCGAGTTCCAGCGCGGCGCCGGGCAGGCCGAATTCGTCAAGGATGCGCTGCACGCCTTCGGCCAGGTCCTCGCCGACGAACTGGCGGTAGGAGACGTTGATCGCGACCCGGACGATGCCGAGTCCCGCATCGCGCCACGCCGCGACCTGGCGGCAGGCTTCGCGCAGGACCCAGTTGCCGATGCGGACGATGTCGCCGGTGGTTTCGGCGTGACTGATGAAACGGTCCGGACGCAGTTCGCCAAGCAGATGGTTCTGCCAGCGGATCAGCGCTTCGGCGGCGACGATGCGGCCGGTGAGCAGATCGACCTGCGGCTGGTAGACGAGATGGAATTCGCCGTTGTCGGCGGCGCGGCGCAGATGGGTTTCCATCCACAGCCGGTCGGCCTGGGTCTGGGCCAGTGCCGGCGTGAACGCCTGCCAGGCGTTGCGCGAGCGGCGCTTGCTGTCGTACATCGCGGCATCGGCATTCTGGATCAGGGTCTGCGGCCGTTCACCGTCGGCGGGCGCGCGGGCGATGCCGATGCTCGCGGTGATGGTGAATTCCTCGTTGTCGAAACGGAAGCTGTCGTTGAGGACGTGGAGGATCGCGGCGGCGATCCGCTCCGGGCGGCGTTCGTCGTCGGCGAGATCGCACACGATCAGGAATTCGTCGCCGCCGAAACGCGCGATCAGTCCTTCTCCGCCGACCGCGGAGGAAATGCGCTGCGCGGCCGAGGCCAGCAGTTCGTCGCCGGCGGCGTGACCGAGCACGTCGTTGATGACCTTGAAACGATCGAGGTCGACGTACAGCACGGCGACTTCGGCATGCGCCGGATCCTGCATGCGCAGATCGAGTTCGACCAGGATCGCGTCGCGGTTGAGCAGGCCGGTCAGCGGGTCGGTGCGCGCCTGCACCCGGAGGGTTTCCTCGGCATGCTTGCGTTCGGTGATGTCCTGCAGGGTGCCGACGATCCGCGAGGTGCCGGGGTCGCCGGTATCGGCCTCGCCGATCATGCGCACCCAGCAGCCGTGCTGGTCGCTGCGCTGGTACTGGAGTTCGAGATCGAAGCTGCCGCCGGTTTCGAGCAGGCGATCCACCGCATCGCGCAGGTGCTGGCGATCGGCGGGCGCGACGCCGGCGATCATGTCCTCGACGACCTGCGGCACCGGACTGCGGCCGAGGATGCGTTGGGCTTCCGGGGTGAGATACAGCCGCTGACGGCCACGGTCCCATTCCCAGCCGCCGATGTGGGCGAGTCCCTGGGCGCGATCGAACAGCACGTTGTCGCGCTTGAGCGTGGTCACGTCGCTGAACAGCGCGAAGACGTAGCGCGGCTCGGTGCCGTCGGCCTCGAACATCGGCACGCTGGTCACCGAGATCCAGGTCATGCGCCGGTTCGGCAGGTGGTACATGCCGACCACGGTGTTGCGGATGGCCTGCGCGCTTTTCAGCGCGCGCGTGATCGGCCAGCGCTCGCGGGTGAGCCGCTTGCCGTGTTCGTCGACCACCTGCCAGACCGCCTCGATGTCGCGCAGCGCCTCGCGCGCGCTCTCGCCGGCGGCGAGGCTGAGGATGCGGTGCGCGGCCGGATTGGCCGACACCACCTGCAGGCCGCGGTCGAACAGGATCACGCCGATGTCGATCGATTCGAACAGCAGGCGGTAGCGGGTCTCCGCCTGCCAGCGCCGGCTGAGATCGCGCGCGACCGCGACGATGCGCTTCTCGCCCATGTGCTCGAACGTGGCCGAATGCACTTCCACCGGGAAGCGACTGCCGTCGGCGCGCATGTTGGTCACTTCGACGACATAGGTCTCGTTGCGGGAGAGCGCCTCGCGCACCGGGACCAGGTGGTCCTTGGGCAGGTCGGGATTGAGCACCTCGATGGGCTTGCCGACGATCTCGTCGCGCGGTCGCCTGTAGGCGCCCATGCCGGCCTTGTTCAGGTCGAGCACGGTGCCGTCCCAGGCGATGATGCTGACCGGATCGGGCACGGCGTCGAACAGTGCGGAATAGCGCAGACGTTCGGAGGCGGTTTCGGCGAGCGCGACGGTCAGCGCGGCGTGGGCGCGATCGAGCAGTGCGCGGGTGCCGGCATCGAGATGGTCGTCGCGGCGGGCGCGATCCAGCGCGTCCAGCGTCTGCGCCGTTTCGGCGGACGTCGGCGGCGATGGACCGGGCCGGATCTCGCTCATGCGGCGCTCCGTGTGCCCTCGGTCGCGCGCGTCACCTTGCTGCCGCTGTCGCGACCGAGCAGTTGCGACAGCCAGCGGCCGGTCTCGCTGAGCGCTTCGGGATCGATGCCGGTCTCGAAGCCCATGCCGTGCAGCATGTAGACCACGTCCTCGGTCGCGAGGTTGCCGCTGGCGCCGTGGGCGTAGGGACAGCCACCGGTGCCCGAGATCGATGCGTCGACCACGCGCACGCCGGCATCGAGGCAGGCGAGCACGTTCGCCAGCGCCTGGCCGTAGGTGTCGTGGAAATGCACCGCGAGGGCCGGCATCGGGACTTCCTCGGCCACCGCGCGCAGCATCGCCGCCGCCTTGCCCGGCGTGCCGACGCCGATGGTGTCGCCCAGCGAGATTTCGTAGCAGCCCATGCCGTGCAGCGTCTTCGCCACGCGGACCACGTCGGCCAGCGGTACCTCGCCCTGGTAGGGGCAACCGAGCACGGTGGAGACGTAGCCGCGCACCGCGACGCCGTCGGCGGTAGCGCGTGCGATCACCGGCGCGAAGCGCTGCAGCGATTCCTCGATCGAGGCGTTGATGTTCCTGCGGCTGAAGGCTTCGGATGCGGCGCCGAACACCGCGATCTCGGTGACGCCGACCGCGCGGGCGCGTTCGTAGCCCTGTTCGTTCGGCACCAGCACCGGATAGCGCACGCCGGGCCGCTTCGCGATGCCGGCGTAGACCTCGGCGGCGTCGGCCAGTTGCGGGACCCATTTCGGGCTGACGAAGCTGGTGGCCTCGATGCTGCGCAGGCCGGTGGCGGAGAGCCGGTCGATCAGTGCGATCTTGGCGGCCGCCGGCACCAGCGTCTTCTCGTTCTGCAGGCCGTCGCGCGGCCCGACCTCGACGATCCGGACGGTGTCGGTCATGGTGCCGCCTCCGTCGGGGATATGCGTTGCAGTTTGAGCATGCCGGTGCCGTTGCCGCCGCCGGCGAACAGGAGATCCCCCCGGGTGCGCAGCAGTTTCGCGATCGCCCGGCGATCGCCTTCGACGTAGACGAGGGTGTCGTCGATCCGGCGCGCGACGACCGGCGTCTTCGGCAGCGGGCGAAGCGCCTCGTCAGCGTCGGCCAGCCAGACCCGGAGGTGGTCGTCGTCGATGCGGTAGCGGGCCATGAAGACGCTGTCCTTCGGCGCGCGTCGCCGGAGATCGCCATCGGCGCTCATCAACCGGTCCGCTTCGTCCGGCGAGAACACCAGATAGCGCTGATCGCCGAGCGTGAAGGCGCGGAGCCGGGTCGTGTAGGTGCTGCCGTCGTCGTCCGGCCACTGCAGCGTGCAGTCCGCGGAGACCATGATCGGCCGGTTGGACGGGCCATCGCCGAGCGAGCGCCACTGTCCGGCGAGCAGGGGATCGCAGCGCAGCTTCGAGACCGGTGGATGTTCGAAGGCGACGCAGCCGCCCAGCAGCGACAAGGCGCCCAGCCACAGCGCCAGGCGCGCGCGCATCGTCGACCGCAGGGTCATGACGCGAGCACCACCAGCGCCGCGTCCGCCTCGACGAAATCGCCGGCGGCGATGCGGATTTCGGCGACTTCGCCGGCGCGCGGCGCGCGCAGTGTCAGTTCCATCTTCATCGCCTCCATCACCAGCAGTTCCTGGCCCTCTTCCACGCGGTCCCCCACCTGCGTCTTGATCAGGACGATGCGTCCGGGCATCGGCGCCAGCGCACGGTCGCCGGCGGTGCCGGCGCCTTCGTCGGCGGGCTGATAGGCCGGCACGCGCGCGAACCGCCAGCGGCGTTCGCCATCGTGCAGCTCCAGACGCGAGGATGCGCCGGAACCGGCATCGGCGTCCAGCCGCAGGCGACGTCCCGTACCGTCGAAGCGCGCGCTCAGCAGGCCGTCCTGCAGGCGGGCGCCGTGCACGTGCGTTTCGCCGTCGGCGTCCTCGATCCGGTAATCGCCATCGCTGCCGTGGGCGAGCAGGATGTGGCGCGCGCTGCCGTCGTCCAGCACCAGTCGGCGTTGGCCGGCATGCCCCAGTCGCCAGCCGTCGGCCAGCGCCCAGGGCGAGGTCGGGTCGGTGCCGTGCGCGGCCTGCGCGCGGGTCTGCGCCTCTTCGCGCATCAGCGCCGCGGTCGCCGCGGCGACCCGGGCCAGCCGCGCCTGCGCCGCCGGAGCGGGCTTGGGCATGAAGGCGTCGAGATCGCGATCGAGCGTGCCGGTGTCGATCGTCGCTTCGATCACGCTCGGATGGCGGATCAGGCGTTCCAGGAAAGCCACGTTCGATTTCGGTCCATCGATCGCGCACTGCGCCAGCGCATCGGCGAGACGGGCGAGGGCGCGCGGACGGTCTTCGTCCCACACGATGAGTTTGGCGATCATCGGGTCGTAGAAGATGGTGACGGTATCGCCTTCGATCACGCCGCCGTCGATGCGGACGTGCGCGTCGGCCGCGGGCAGGCGCAGGCGCGCGAGCCTGCCCGAACCCGGCAGGAAGCCGGCCTCGGGGTCTTCCGCGTACAACCGCACCTCGATGGCGTGGCCGCGCTGGGCGATCTCATGCTGCGCCTTCGGCAGGCGTTCCCCAGCGGCGACGCGCAGTTGCCATTCGACCAGATCGAGGCCGGTGACGTACTCGGTGACCGGGTGCTCCACCTGCAGCCGGGTGTTGATTTCCATGAAGTAGAAACCGCCGTCCTGGCCGACGATGAACTCGACCGTGCCTGCGTTCTGGTAATCGATCGCATGCCCGGCCTGCACCGCGGCCGCGCCCATCGCTTCGCGCAGTTCCGGAGTGAGAAACGGCGAGGGCGATTCCTCCAGCACCTTCTGGTAGCGGCGCTGCGCGGAGCATTCGCGTTCGTTGAGATGGATGACCTCGCCGAAGCCGTCGCCGAAGATCTGGATCTCGATGTGGCGCGGTTGTTCGACGTAGCGTTCGAGCAGCACGCGGTCGCGGCCGAAGGCGTTGCGCGCCTCGCGCTGGCAGCTTTCGAGATTCGGCAGGAATTCGCCGGATGTGCGCACGATGCGCATGCCCTTGCCGCCGCCGCCATGCGCGGCCTTGATCATCAGCGGATAGCCGATCGCGTCGGCCTCGCGCTGCAGCAGGTCCGGCGACTGGTCCTCGCCGGTGTAGCCCGGCACCACCGGCACGCCGGCGGCCTGCATCAGCTGCTTGGCGCCGGCCTTGCTGCCCATCTTCCGCATCGAGGCGGCCTTGGGGCCGATGAACACGATCCCCGCCGCTTCCACCGCGTCGGCGAAGTCGGCGTTCTCGCTGAGGAAACCGTAACCGGGATGAATCGCTTCCGCGCCGGATTTCAGCGCGACATCGAGAATGACGTCGCCGCGCAGGTAGCTTTCCTGCGGACGCGCGCCGCCGATGTGCCAGGCCTCGTCGGCCTGACGCACATGCTGCGCATCGGCGTCCGCGTCGGAATACACCGCGACGGTGCGGATGCCGAGCCGGCGGCAGGTGCGGATCACGCGGCAGGCGATCTCGCCGCGGTTGGCGATCAGGATCTTCGAGAACATCAGGCTTCGCCATCCCAGTAGTCGAGGCCTTCGCCGGCGCGGCCGATCAGGCGGAATTCGCCCGGCGCGACGCCGGTGGCGGCGAGGAACTTGCCCGAGTCCGGGTATTCGCAGACTTCCGGGTATTCCATCGTGCTGATGGCGAGGCATTTCAGCGTCGCCTCGCCGGTGTTGATCAACTGATGCGCGGTCTCCGGACCGCCCGGCGGACAGGCGATCACGTCGCCCGCGCGCACCGGATACCTCACGTCGCCCATCCGCAGCTCGCCGACGCCTTCGATCACGAAGAACATTTCCTCGTTGGCGCGATGCGA
>JAYRTK010000196.1:0-6712 GCA_041919595.1 Lysobacteraceae bacterium | reverse complement strand
CCGACAAGGAGAACGCGGCCGATCTGATCGGCGGTGGCGCGCGCAAGCCGGACACCACGCTGGCGTCGGTGCTGCTCGACCTTACCCAGAGCGGGCAGATGAAGGCGTCGGAGGATGCCGCCGGTCACGTGCTGTCCGGCCTGAAGGACATCGGTTTCAACCACAAGCCCCACATCGAGCGCGCCAACTTCGCGGTCCTGCGCACGTCCGACATGCCGGCGATGCTGGTCGAAACCGCGTTCATCTCCAATCCGGACGAAGAGCGCCGCCTGATCGATCCGGCCTACCAGCGTGCGCTGGCACGTGCCGTGCTGGACGGCGTGGATACCTATTTCACGCGTCAGCCGCCGCCGGGCACGCTCTACGCGGCCCGCGCACGTGCGGCCGAGGCCACCGTCGTCGCCAGCGCCGCGCCGCTCGTCGCGCCGAAGACCACCGCTACCGGCGGCAGCCCGTAGTCGTCCGTTCGCCCGCAGGGCGATCGTGATCGCCGCGGGGCCGCGTCATCGGATACCACCGTGCGGAAACGCGCGGTCGGTGCCTGCGTGAATCCGACCCGGGCAGTATCATCGTGGCTGATCCCCTGCCTGCGCTCGCGGTCGTCGTTGCGGCGACCGCGGCCACCCGACGCGATTCCGACGTGACCATCCGCCAGCTTCCCGACACCCTCGTCAATCAGATCGCCGCCGGCGAGGTGATCGAACGCCCCGCGTCCGTGGTCAAGGAACTGGTCGAGAACGCGATCGACGCCGGCGCCCGCCGGATCGACATCGATCTGGAGGAGGGCGGTGTCCGCCTGATCCGGGTCCGCGACGATGGCGGCGGCATCGTGCCCGGGGAACTCGCGCTCGCGGTCCAGCGCCACGCCACCAGCAAGATCGCGTCGCTGGACGACCTCGAAGCGGTGGCGACGCTCGGTTTCCGCGGCGAGGCGCTGCCTTCGATCGCTTCGGTCAGCCGCTTCAGCATCGCGTCGCGGCGCGGCGACGACGACCGCGGCACGGTGCTCGCCGTCGACGGCGGCCGGGTCGGCGATCCCGCGCCGAAACAGTTGCCGGCCGGCACCACTGTCGAAGTCCGCGATCTGTTCTACAACGTGCCGGCGCGCCGCAAGTTCCTGCGCGCGGAGCGCACCGAACTGGGGCACATCGAGGAATGGCTGCGGCAACTGGCGCTCGCCCGTCCCGATGTGGAACTGCGCGTCAGTCACAACGGCAAACCGCTGCGCCGTTACAAAGGCGACGACCGCGGACTGTTTTCCGGCGATCGCCTGGGCGAAACCCTCGGCGAGGAATTCCTCGCCAACGTGCTGCGGGTCGATCGCACCGCGCCGTTGTCCACCGACAGCGGCAGCCTGATCCGGCTCAGCGGCTGGATCGCGCGTCCGGTCTATTCGCGCGCCGCCGCGGACCAGCAGTACCTGTTCGTCAACGGTCGTGCGGTCCGCGATCGCAGCGTCGCGCATGCGGTGAAGCAGGCCTACGCCGACGTGCTGTTCCACGGGCGCCAGCCGGCATACGTGCTGTTCCTCGAGGTGGATCCGCGACGGGTCGATGTGAACGTCCATCCGGCCAAGCACGAGGTCCGCTTCCGCGACGCGCGCACGATCCACGATTTCGTCTACCGCACGCTGCAGGCGGCGCTGGCCGAGACCCGCGCCGGTGCGCCCGCGGGCGTCGCCGTCGAGGACGGCGCCGAGGCCCTGATGCCGGTGGAGACATCGCCCGCGATGCCGTCGTTTCCGGGGCCTGCCACGCCGTCCCCGCAGACCTGGAACCGGCCGATGCCGCAAGGCGGTCTGGGCCTCCGCGTCGACGAGACCCGCGCCGCCTATGCCGCACTCTACGGCGCGTCGACCTCGCCGCAGCCGGCGCAACGTCCGCTGCCGGAGACGCGCGACGGCGAGGTGCCGCCGCTCGGCTATGCGATCGCGCAATTGCACGGCATCTACATCATCAGCGAAACCGCCGACGGTCTGATCGTCGTCGACATGCATGCCGCGCACGAACGCATCGGTTACGAGAAGCTCAAGGCCGCGCACGACGGCATCGGCCTGCGCACGCAACCGCTGCTGGTGCCGCAGACGGTCGCGGTGTCCGAGCGAGAGGCCGAGACCGCCGAGCGCGAGACGGAGACTCTGGCCGCGCTGGGCTTCGAGCTCACCCGCAGCGGCCCGCAGAGCCTGACCCTGCGCGGGGTGCCGGCGCTCCTCGCCGACGGCGAGATCGAAGCGCTGTTCCGCGACGTGATCGGCGATCTGGTCGAACACGGCGCGTCCCGCCGGGTGGCGGGTGCACGCGACGAATTGCTGGCGACGATGGCCTGCCATGGCGCGGTCCGCGCCAACCGGCGTCTGGGCCTGCCGGAAATGAATGCGCTGTTGCGCGAGATGGAAGCCACGGAACGTTCCGGGCAATGCAATCATGGCCGCCCGACCTGGGCGAAATTCACACTGGGCGAGATCGATCGCTGGTTCCTGAGGGGGCGTTGAGCATGCGTCGCGAATCTGTGCGTCGTGGGATGGGTTGGGGCGCCCTTCTGGCGCTCGTGGTGCTGGCGTTGGCGGCCTGCGGCAAGGGCGAGGGGCCGCAGCAGAAGGCGCTGTTGAGCGAGGACGAGGCGCGCTATCTGTCCGACGAGAATCTCTGGCGGATGCAGCGTCAGGAAAAGCTCATCGCGGAGGACGGCTGGACCAGCCTGGTCGGTCTGCACTGGCTGACGCTCAAGTCGCACTACATCGGCAGCAGTCCGCGCAGCGGTATCCGTCTCGCCTTCGGGCCCGAATCGATGGGCATGGTCACCCGCGATGGCGGCCAGGTGTTCTTCACGCCCGAGAAGGGCGTCGCCCTCACCCTCGATGGCGAGCCGCTGCAGGGCCGGGTCGAATTGAAGGACGACAGCACCGGCGCGCCCAGCGTGCTCGGTTTCGACGAGGGCAAGGGCCGGTTGACCGTGATCGAACGCGCCGGCAACCGCGCGCTGCGGGTCAAGCACGCCGACGCGCCGACGCGGCGGAATTTCGCGCCGATCGATTACTGGCCGCCGAACCGCGACTGGCGGGTTTCGGCGACCTTCGTGCCGCATCCTGCCGGCACCACGTTGCCGATCATGAGCATCATCGGCACCACCGAGAACACGCCGAATCCCGGTGCGCTGGAGTTCCAGCGCGACGGCAAGACCTTCCGCATCGAAGCGCTGGATCAGGGCGGCGACACGTTGATGCTGATCATCGCCGATCGCACCAGCGGCCACGAAACCTACGGCGCGGGGCGGTATCTCGACGTGCCCAGACCGGGTGCGGACGGCAAGGTCGTGATCGATTTCAATCGCGCCTACAATCCGCCCTGCGCGTTCACCCAGTTCGCGACCTGTCCGCTGCCGCCGAACCAGAACCGGCTCGATCTGGCGATCACCGCCGGCGAGAAGCGCTATCCCGCCAAGCATTGATGCCATCGTCATCCGATTTCCCCTCATTTTCAGGAGTCCCATGCGTCTGCCCCCGCTGTTCACCGGTCTGATCGTTTCCGCCGCGCTCGCCGTCGCGGCCGCCGCGGCTGCGGATCATGCGATGCGCAGTGATCCGGAACCGCCGGTGCCGTTGCTGTGGAAGGTGTCCGACGCCGACAACGCCCTGTATCTGCTGGGCTCGTTCCACATGCTCAAGCCCGCGGACTATCCACTGTCGGCCGACGTCGATCGCGCCTTCGAGGATGCCGAAGCGCTGGTGCTCGAGCTTTCGCCGGAAGAGATGACCTCGCCGCAACTGGCCATCGCGATGGGCCGGGCCGCGCTGCGCACCGACGGCAAACCCCTGAACAGCGATCTGCCGGCGCCGACGGTGGCGAAACTCGACGCCTGGGTCGCGGCCAATGCCGATGCCCTGCAGACGATGGGCCTGCCGCCGCAGGCGCTGCAGATGTTCGAGCCCTGGTTCGTCGGGCTCACGATTTCCATCGTCGAGATGAACAAGCTCGGGCTCGACCCGCAGATCGGTCTCGACATGCACATGATCGGTCGCGCGGCCAAGGCTTCCAAGCCGGCCACCGGCCTGGAACAGGGCAGTGACCAGATCGCGATCTTCGACGGCATGGGCCCCGAGGAACAGCGGCAGTTCCTCGAAGAATCGCTGCACGAAGCGGACAACGCGCAGGTCGAGATCGACGCCCTGCACACCGCCTGGCGGCGCGGCGACCAGGCCGCGCTCTGGAACGGCATGGCCGGCGATCTGCGCACGACCTATCCCGAGCTCTATCGCCGGGTCAACGTCGCCCGCAACGATGCCTGGGTCCCCAAACTGCAGCGCATGCTCGACGCGGAGCGCGGGAAGGACGTGCTGGTCGTGGTCGGCACCCTGCATCTGCTCGGCGAGGACGGCGTGGTCGAAAAACTGCGCGCCAGGGGCTACAAGGTCGAGCGCATCTGTTCGGCCTGCGCACGCTGAGGGCAGCGTCCGGAACGGATGCGGCGCTGTTCAGTCGTCGGCGTCCCGCATCCGCAGGTTGTCGAGGATCACGATCTTCTGCCAGATGTTCGACGACAATCCTGTGGTCAGTCCCTGGATGTCGTTGACTGCACCGAGGACCTGCGGATCGTCGAGATCCTGCGCGTGCAGCGCCGCGATCTTGCTGATGATCGCGAGCATTTCGGTGCAGTAGTCCAGATAACGCGCCAGCTCGAAACGATCGAGACTGCGCTTCGGCGACGACGCCGTGTCCCGGTGCGGCGAGACCAGTTGCTCCGGATCCTTGGTCAACTGGTGCATGTCGATGACATGGGCGAGGCTGCGCAACTGGTGCAGTGCGCGCAGCGCCTTGCCGCGCTTGAGCCGCGTTTCCAGGGTGCTGAGGAAGAACACGGCGATGCCGAGGAAGATCACGTCGTTGATCGCGGATTCGACGACCTGCAGCAGCGGGAAGAGTTCCAGCCGCGAGGTCGGCGCGGTCGCGGTGGCGATCAGCGCGACCAGCAATGCCAGCATCGCGAGCACGGCCGCGCCCGACGCCCCCCGGATCCACCAGTTGGGTCGGCGGATGTCGGCGATCCGCGCGGTGGTTTCGCGCGCCTCGGACAGCAGTTCGCCGGCCACGTTCGACAGACCGGCACCGGGGAAGCGTTCGCGGATCCGCGCATGCAGCCGCGTGCAGGTCGCGATGATCGCCTCGGCATCCAGCGCGCGATAGGTCATGCCAGGCGTTCCGTGGCCGGCTCCAGCACGATGCAGTCCACCGGACAGGCCGGAATGCACAGTTCGCAGCCGGTGCAGAGGGGTTCGATCACTGTATGCATGTGTTTCGCCGCGCCGATGATGGCATCGACCGGACAGGTCTGGATGCACTTGGTGCAGCCGATGCAATCGGCTTCCACGATCACCGCGACCGGTGGCGCGGGTGCAAAGGTGCCGCGTGTGCGGTCGTACGGTTGCGCGGGCACGCCCAGCGCGTGCGCCAGCGCGCGTGCGCCGGCGTCGCCGCCGGGCGGGCAGTGATCCACGCCCGCATCGCCAATCGCCATCGCTTCGGCATAGGGGCGGCAGCCTGCATAACCGCATTGGCCGCACTGGGTCTGCGGCAGCAGTCGATCGAGGCGTTCGATCAGCGATGGTGTCTCGTGTCCGGGAATGCGCATGGCGCCTGCCGGTTCAGCCCGCTGGCGGCGTCGGTGTCGCGTCGCAATATCGCGCGAAACCCTCGGCGGTGTTCTCGAAGCCGGCCTCTTTCGCGAGTTCCCACGGACGCACGCACTGCTGCGCGCGCGCGCACCAGGTGTAGCCGGCCGCGGGCAGACAGCCGTGGGCGTCGCGATCGCCGCCGATCGAACGCTGCGCGGGATCTTCGGCAACCGGTGCCGGGTTGCCGGCACAGGCGCCGAGACAGAGCGCCAGCGTGGTCATCGTGAACGCGCGCATCGCGGTGGGACGGAAGGAAGCGATCAACGTCATGGCGCGGCTCCGGTCGAAGGGTGGGGGTGCGATGGGATGGCCCGATGCGTCAGCGCACCGGCATGCCCGGCTCTGCGCCGGCATCGGCATCGAGCAGGGCGAGCGCGCCGCCGTCGAAACCGGCGGAGAGGATCATGCCCTCGCTCACGCCGAAACGCATCTTGCGCGGGGCGAGGTTGGCGATGAACACCACGCAGCGGCCGACCAGCTTGTCCGGCTCGCCGTAACTGGCGCGGATGCCCGAGAAGATCTGGCGCTTGCCCAATTCGCCGGCATCCAGTTCGAAACGCAGCAGCTTGTCCGAACCTTCGACGAATTCGCAGGCCAGCACCTTGCCGATGCGCAGATCGAGCCTGGCGAAGTCGTCGATGCCGATGTATTCGCTTTTCACCGTTTCCGAAACAGCGGTTTGGCCCTTCGCAGGAGCGGCTTCAGCCGTGGGCTGTTTTGCGGAAGAGGAAGCGCTCGGGACTGAAGCTCCTACGGTCGCTTCGGTTGGCGTCATCGTGTCTTTGGAGGCTTCGGTCATGGCGTCGATCTGTTTCGGGTCGATTCGGGTGAAGAGCGGGGTGTAGGGCTGGATGACATGATTCAGCAGCGGTGCGTCGAGATCGCTCCAGCGCGCGGCCGGCGCCGCGAGGAAGGTCTCGGCCTGTGCGGCGACGGTCGGCAGCACGGGTTTGAGGTACGCCGCGATCAGGCGGAACAGGTTGAGCGCGGTGGTGCAGACCGCCTGCAGACGTTCGGCGTTGCCGGCGGCATCGGTCTGCTTCG
>JAYRTK010000195.1:0-6720 GCA_041919595.1 Lysobacteraceae bacterium | reverse complement strand
GTGCGTGCAGCCGAAGACCCGGATCGGCGATCACGAACGCGCGCACGTGCTGCAGTACATGGCGCTCGGCCCCCTGTTCCTGCCGCTGTACTTCCTGTTCGGGGGCGTGAGCGTGCGCAATCGCTTCGAGCGCGCGGCCGATCGCTATGCGCTCACCGGACAGGGCTGGTGGCCGTGGCTGGCGGCGAATTCGAAAGCGGCGACGATCCGGCTCGGCGAGCCGGTGCCACCAGCGGCCCGGTAACTCGGTTGCGCAATTCCGCTCGGCAGTACCGCGCGATCGGCCTGCTCGGCAAGTCCGCTCAGTAATCCGGACGCAGACGGACCGTTTCCAGCTCGCGGCGGATGCTGCGCTCGAAGATCGCCGGCGCCGACCAGGTGTAGACGCAGAAGCCGAGCCAGACCACCGACAACAGACTCGCGCCGTTCGCCACACCATGATCGACCAGCGCGATGCCGGCCGCGCGGTACACGAGATAGAGACCGACCAGCAGCGCGATCGCGCGCCGGTTGGAACCCGCGGTGATCCAGGTCTGGAAGCGCCACCAGAGCCCCAGCAGCCAGCTCTCGCGGGCCTTCACCGCGGCCAGCAGGGTCAGCGCACCTTCGTCGCCGGGAGCGTTCTGCAGCGCCCACACGGCATGCGCACGCGCATCCTCCACCCGGCCGTCCGCGAGATCGCAGAGGCCGAGCAGGGTCAGCGCACCGACATGTTCGGGGTCGATCTCCAGCGCCTGTTCGGCGCAGGTGCGGGCCATGTCGCGGCGCCCGCCCGTGAATTCGAGCCCCCCGTATTGCGCGAGGATGGACGGATCCTCCGGCGCCAGGGCGTGCGCCTGGCGGATGCTGTCCAGCGCCTGTTCCGATCGGCCCCATGCGGTGTACAGGGTCGCGGACATGGCGTTCAGATCGGCATCGCCGGGAGACAGGGCATGCGCGGCCTCCAGATGCGCTTCGGCGTCGCGGAAACGCCGGTTGGCGATCGCCACCGACGCCATGGCCGTCTGTGCGGAGAGCGAATCCGGATCCAGCGCCAGCGCCAGCTTCGCCTCCAGTCCGGCCGCGTGCAATCGGTGGCGTGCGACCAGGCACAGGGCGAGGCAGGCGTGCGCGTCGGCGTCGTCCGGCGCTTCGCCGAGCAGGCGGGTCAGGACGTCCATGGCCTGATCGACGTGCCCGCCGCCCAGCAATCTGGAGGCATGTTCCATCATCTGCAGCAGCCGCAGATCGTTCATCGCACGGCCTCCGCGATCAGCCACGGCAGTGGCTGCCCGTCGAGCGCGACGCGGGCGACCAGGAAACAGGCCAGCAGGCCGAAGAAACCGTTGCGCAGCGTGCCGCCGAAATGCACCACCAGTTCGGCGCTGCGCGACTGTTCGACATACAACGCGTAGCCCAACGACATCTTCAGCGCCGCAAACGCGAGCAACGCGTACTCGACCGAGGCCTTGTCCGGGAGCCAGCCCTGCTGCACGGTGGCGCGGACCAGCAGCGCGAGCGCGACGCAGCCGAGCAGGCTGCCGGCGATGTACGCCCACTCGCGCACGGCGGACACGCTGCCCAGGGCGCGCCCGTTGAACGCGAACCAGGCCAGGCCGAACGCGTTGCCGGAGAGCATGATCGCCAGCAGCGGCCACATCGGATCGACCGCATAGCGGATCAGTCCGGTGGGGCGGGGTTCGTCGGGAATGCGATAACGCGCGACGGCCACGGGTGCTTATCCCTGTTGGTCGAGAAACTTCAGCACGTCGTCGTACTGGCCGCCCTGATTGGCGTAACGGGCGTGATTGCGGGCGCTGGTCAGCCATTCGAGCGTGGTCGGCCGGATCTGCGCGAGCGCGTCGCGCAGGTGCGGCATGCCGATCGCGGTCTCGTGGCCGGAGGCGATCGACGCCTCGATCGCCTCGTCGGCGGCGGTGTCGACCAGATTGCGCAGATCGGCGCCGGAGAATCCCGAGGTCCGGCGCACGAGTTCGCGCAGATCGAGATCGCGTTCGATCGGCCGGTCGCGGAGCTGGAGTTCGAGGATCGTGCGACGCGCCTCGGCATCGGGCGGCGGCACGAACAGCACGCGATCGAAACGCCCGGGGCGACGGAACGCCGGATCCACCGCCCACGGCACGTTGGTCGCGCCCAGCACCAGCACCTGGCGGTTGTTCTGCGCGAATCCGTCGAGTTCGGTCAGGAACTGGCTGACGACCTTGGCCGAGGTGGCTTCGCGAGAATGCTGGCGCTTGCCGCCGATCGCCTCGATCTCGTCGAAGAAGATCACCGCCGGGGCGGTGCGGCGGGCCTGTTCGAAGATCGCGTGCAGCTTGCGCTCGGATTCGCCGATGTACATGTCCAGCACGTCGGTGATCGAGACGTTGTAGAACTTCGCGCCGCATTCGCCGGCGGTGGCGCGGGCGAGCAGGGTCTTGCCGCAACCGGGCGGGCCATAGAGCAGGATCCCGCCGCCGGACTGGCGCCGGAAACGCTCGAACAGCGATGGTTTCAGGAAAGGCGTGATGATCCGGCGACGGATCTCGCGCTTCACCTCGTCGAGACCACCGACATCGGCGAAACCGATCCGGATGGCCGCCGGTTCCAGATAGCGCACCGTGTCGTACGCATTGGTGTCGTCGTTGGCGATGCTGGGGACCGCTTCGCCCCCGTTGCGTCCGCGCGCATCCGCGAGCGAGACGATCTTGCCGCTGAGCTGCGAGGCGAAGGCCGCATCCTCGATCGCCGGATTCGCCGCCACCGCGGCATGGTAGGCGTCCAGCGCCTCGCTGCGGCGACCTTCGGCGAAGCACAGCCGCGCACGCGCCATCAGCGCTTCGGCGGAATCGGACGGGGCGTAACGCAACAGGGCCGCGTGCGCGCCGGCCGAGGCGAACAGGCGCAGGGCGCGCGCGCGTCGCGCAGGATCGTCGAGCGGCGCGGGGCCGCCGCATTCCAGCATTTCCAGCAGCGCGCCGGCGTCACCCGCATCGAGGCAGGCATCGCAGACCAGCGTCCGCAGCGGGGCGTTGTCGGGCGAAGCCCGCAGGGCGTCCAGCAGCGCGACGAGTGATGGCGTCCGCGAATCGGTGGTCATGCGCGCGACGGGCTCATCGCCAGATCGACAGGCGATCCGCTTCCGGCAGCAGCATCGCGTTGCCGGCCTTGCAGCCGAACGCGGCGCTGAACGCCGGCAACTGCATCAGCGGCGCATTCGTGCGCCACGGTCCGGGCGGATACCGCGATGCGGTGGCGTGGTTCGCGCCGAGGGCGGGCGAGAGCTGTTGCGGCCAGAGCCGCGCCCAGCCGCGGAAGAAATGCTGCTGATCGGCGGGTTTGGCGTCCGGTTCGGCCTTCGCGTACGCAGCCCAGGCGACTTCCAGCCCGGACAGATCGGCGACGTTGCTGTCGCGGGTCCGCGCGCCGTCGATCTTCGGCGCGTTGGTGCCCGGATAGGCGAATCGGGCGTAGAAGGGCACCAGCGGTGCGGTGCGCGTTTCCCAGGCGACGGCGGTCTCCGTGGACCACCAGTCGCGCAGGGCGCCGGCCGCATCGATGCGGCGGCCCCGGCCATCGATCGCGCTGGTCAGCTCGTGGCCGACCATCGCGCCGAAACCGCCGAAATGCGCGGCCAGCGGCTGTTTCATGTCCAGCACCGGCGGTTGCAGCAGCGCGGCGGTCGCGTACAGCCGGTTGTGGGCGAGGTCGTAGGTCAGTGCCGGATATTGCGGCAGGACGTCCCAGCGGCGATCGGCGTTGCCGCGGCCGATCCGCTTCATCTCCTCGCGATGGTGCCAGGTCGAGGCGATCAGGATGTTGCCGCCGAAGCTGCCGCGGCCCATCGGCTGGGTCGTGAAATCCAGTTCATGTCGCGGCGCGCCGATCTCGATCTTGACCCGGTCGAGTTTCGCCCGTGCCTCGGTGCGCGTCTGCGCGTCCATCCACGTGTTGCGGTCGATCGCCGTGCCCATCGCTTCCTTCACCGCCCGCGCGACGGTATCGGCGCGTTCGCGCGACGTCTCGGGGAGATGGCGCGCGACGTATTCCTGCGCCAGCATCGCACCGGCCGAGGCGTTGATCGCATCGAGCACCAGTTTCCAGCGCGGCGCCGGTTCGTCCTCGCCGCGCAGCAGCCGGCCGCGGAAGTCGTGTTCGGCCTCTCGCCAGTGTTTGCTCAGGTAGGGCGCCATCGCATTGCCGACCTGGAAGCGCAGGTAGGCCTGCCACTGCGCCGGCTTCAGGCTGCCCACCAGCTTGTCGATCTGGGCGAACAGCGCCGGATCGGCCATCGACACCTGTTCCGCGTTCACGCCCTGAGCCTTGAGGAAGGCGGCCAACTGCAGATTGCGGTATTTCTTCGCGAAATCCTTGGTCGGCACCGGGCTGTAGCTGGCGCGTAGCCCGCGCAGCGCCTCCTGCGACTTCGAGACCCGTGCGATCCGGGTCTCCAGATCGATCACCAGCTGCGCCTCGGCCGCGAGTCGTGCCTGCGGCGTGCCCGACAGCGCCAGGATCTTCTGCACGTAGCCGTTGTAGCGGCCTAGCAGCGACCGCGCATCGGCGTCGGTGCGGGTGTAGAAGGTCGCGTCGGGCAGGCCGAGCCCGCCCTGGGCGAAATAGCCCAGATAGGTATCGAGCTTGTTCAGGTCGAGGTCGGCGGTGAAATTGAACGCCACCGGGATGCCGACCTGATGCAGCGCGGCGATCGCCGGGGCCACGTCCTGCGGTTTCCGGATCGCATCGATGCGCGCGAGCAGGGGGGCGATCGGTGCGGCCCCGTCGCGTTCGACGGCCGCCTCGTCCAGACCGCTGGCCCAGAAATCGCCGAGCAGCTTCTGTACTCCGTTCTGCGGCGATTGCATCGCGCCATCGAGCAGGTCGCGCTGTTGCTGCTGCGCACGCTCCGCCAGATCGCCCAGCGCGCTGACGCCACCATCGGCCGGAACCGGATGGGCCTTCAGCCAGTCGGCGTTGGTGAACGCATAGAAGTCCCCGCAGGCGGCCGGTGCCGGTGCGGCCTTCGGTGCCGGGGTGGCGGGTTTGCGCTTCTTCGCGGCCTCGGCCTGCGGCGCGGCGACCAGGATCGCCAGACAGCAGGCGAGGGCAGTGGGGCGCAGGGCGTGCAGTGTCGACATCGCGGCGTCGGTCCGTTCAGGGGATGCGGGAGTGTAACAAGGCGTCGAAACGCCTCCGGACGCCAGCGCGTGATGCCGTTCACGGATGCGCATGTGTGGCAGGATCGGCGCGTGGCACCGGCATCGCCGTTCCGGCCTTCCGCTCCGCCGTCATGCCCCCACGCGGGACATGTGGCGGCCGCATAATAGGGCGACCGGTCCACGGGCCGGGAACGAATCATCGTATTTGCTGATTTTCCCTGTAAGATCAGCCTTCTGGACGCACTTTCTCAGGTAACCCGACACGGTGGCACGCGAGCTTTCCGACCGCAGCAGCAAACCCCATCGCGCCGCCGCGGCCGAGGCCCCGAAATCCAGTCCGGGCCGGCAACGGCTGATGCGGGATATCGCGTTGATCATGATCGCGCCGTTCCTGCTGTACCTGCTGGTGTGCCTGTTCACCTTCTCGCCGCAGGACCCGGGCTGGTCGCATTCCGGCAGTCTGACCGCACCGTTGCAGAACGCCGGTGGCCGGGTCGGGGCCTGGCTCGCGGACGTGCTGCTCTATCTCTGCGGTTACGTCGCGTTCCTGCTGCCGCTGATTCTCGGCGCGATCGCCTGGATCGCCCTGTTCGGAATGGACGCGGATGGCGACGGCGATGCCGACCTCGGCCCGGCGCTGCGGCTGGTGGGCATCGTCGGGTTCGTGGTCGCGGCCACCGGGCTGCTCACGCTCAAGATCGGCGCCGCGCCGGACTTCTCGGCCGGCGCGGGCGGCATCCTGGGGCGGCTGGTCGGCGAATCGCTGCAGCGCGGCTTCGGCATGATCGGCGGCAACCTGTTCCTGATCGCGCTGCTGCTGATCTCGATCACCCTCGCCACCGGTCTGTCCTGGCTGGGCGTGATGGACCGGATCGGCGCGCTGGTGCTGAAGATCCCGCCGCGGGTGTCCGGCTATCTCCGCAAGGGCAGTCAGCAGGCCAGCGAGTGGCAGGCGGCCCGGGCCATGCGCGAGGAGCGCGAGGAAGTGCGCAAGGTCGAAACCGAGAAGCGCGCCAAGCGCGAACCGGTGAAGATCGAGCCGCCGGCGGCCCCGGTCGTCGAGAAGAGCGAACGCGCCAAGCGCGAGCAGCAGATCCCGCTGTTCCATGTCTCCGACGGTTCCGGTATTCCGCCGCTGTCGCTGCTGGACGACCCCAAGCCGCAGCCCAAGGGCTACGACGAGAGCACGCTCGAAACCCTGTCGCGGCAGATCGAATTCAAGCTCAAGGATTTCCGCATCGACGCCCAGGTGGTCGGCGCCTATCCGGGGCCGGTCATCACCCGTTTCGAGATCGAACCGGCGCCGGGCATCAAGGTCAGTTCGATCAGCTCGCTCGACAAGGACATCGCCCGCGGTCTCAGCGTGAAGTCGGTGCGCGTGGTCGACGTGATCCCGGGCAAGTCGGTGATCGGTCTGGAAACCCCGAACACGCACCGCGAGATGATCTATCTCAGCGAACTGCTGCGTTCGAAGGAATACGACAAGTCCACCAGCCCGCTGACGCTGGCGCTGGGCAAGGACATCGCCGGCCGGCCGACCGTGGCCGACCTCGCGCGCATGCCGCATCTGCTGGTCGCGGGC
>JAYRTK010000194.1:0-6775 GCA_041919595.1 Lysobacteraceae bacterium | reverse complement strand
TGCTCGCGTTCGCCGCGGTCGCGCAGTTCGCGCCGGCGCTGATCGGCGGTCTCTACTGGCGCGGCGCCAGCCGCGCCGGCGCGTTCGCCAGCGTGTTCGCCGGTGCGACGGTCTGGGCGTACACGCTGCTGCTGCCGGCGCTGGCGCGCAGCGGCGGTTTCGGCGGCGACTGGATCGTGCACGGCCCGTTCGGGCTGTCGTGGCTGCGGCCGCAGCAACTGTTCGGTCTCAGTGGCTGGGACGCGCTGACGCATGGCGTGTTCTGGTCGCTGCTGTTCAACATCGGTGCGCTGTTCCTGGTGTCGGCGCGGCGGCGTCCGCAACTGCAGGACCAGTTGCGCGCCGCGAGTTATCTCGATCCCTATGCGCAGCGCTCGCCGCTGGGGCCGGGCGGTTGGGTCGGCAGCGTCCGCAGCGGCGAACTGCTGACGTTGGCCGAACGCATCGTCGGTGAACGCCATGCCCGCCGCGCGTTCGACGAGTTCGCGGAGTCCACCGCGCGGCGCGCATGGCAACCGCAGCAGCTCGCCGATCGTGCGCTGGTGCAGTTCACCGAGCGCCTGCTCGCCTCCGCGATCGGCGCCGCTTCGGCGCGGCTCACCCTGACCAGCGCGCTGCGCGGCTCGGGCATGGAGCTGGGCGAAGTCGTTTCGCTGCTCGACGAAGCGAGCCAGGAACTGCGCTTCAACCGGCAGGTGCTGTCGACCACGCTGGAGAACATCAGTCAGGGCGTCAGCGTGGTCGATGCCGACCTGCGCCTGATCGCGTGGAATCGGCGCTACCAGGACATGCTCGGCTATCCCGACGGCATGCTCTATGTCGGCCGGCCGATCGCCGACCTGATTCACTGGAGCGCCGAACGCGCCGAGATGAACGAGCTCGGCCCACAGACCGCTTCCATCGACGAGCAGGTGCACCGGCGCCTCACCCATCTGCGCGCCGGCCAGCCCTACGTGTTCCAGCGCGTGCGCACCAACGGCCAGGTGATCGAAATGCGCGGCCAGCCGTTGCCCGGCGGCGGCTACGTCACCAGCTTCAACGACATCACCGATTACAAGCACGCCGAACGCGCGTTGCGCGAGATCAACGAAACCCTGGAACAACGGGTCGAGCAGCGCACCCGCGAGGCCGAGGCCGCGCAGCAGTCGAAGACCCGCTTCCTCGCCGCGGTCAGCCACGATGTGCTGCAACCGCTCAACGCCGCGCGGCTGTTCGCCTCGGCCCTGCGCGAAACGCCCGATGCCGAGGAACGCGTACGGCTGGCCGAACGCGTCGATGCCGCGCTGCGCGCCGCCGAGGATCTGCTCGACGGCCTGCTCGATGTGTCACGACTCGATGCCGGCGCGCTGCAGCCCGACATCGCGGATTTCGACGCTGCCGAACTGCTGCGCGAACTCGCCGCGCAGTACGCGCCCAGCGCCGCCGGTCGCGGTCTCGCTCTGCGCGTGCGCGCCGCGCCCACGCCGGTGCGCAGCGACCGTCGCCTGCTGCGACGCGCGCTGCAGAATTTCCTGGCGAACGCGCTGCGCTACACTCGCGACGGCGGCGCCCTGCTTGCGCTGCGTCGCCGCGGCGATGCGGTCGAACTGCAGGTCTGGGATACCGGTCCCGGCATTCCCGCGCATCACCTCGGCCAGATCTTCGAGGAATTCCGCCGCTTCGACACGCCGCAGCCGCGCGCCGATCTCGATGGCGAGCGCGGTCTCGGCCTCGGTCTGTCGATCTGCCAGCGCATCGCGCGCATCCTCGGCCATCCGCTGCAGGTGCATTCGCGGGTCGGCCACGGCAGCATGTTCTCGATCCACGTTCCGCTGGGCACCGCGACGCCCGCGCGCGCACCAGCACCGGCACCGCTGACCGCGCCCGACACGCTGGCCGGTCTGCGCGTGCTGTGCGTCGACAACGACCCGGAAATCCTCGATGGCATGCGCGCGCTGCTCGGTCGCTGGGGCGCGATCCCGCTGACCGCCGCCACCGCCGACGAAGCCATCGCCCGTCTCGACGAGGCCGCGGCCGACGCGCGCCCCGATGTTCTGCTCGTCGACTATCACCTTCACGACCGCCTCGACGGCCTCGGCGTGATCGCCGAACTGCGCCGACGCGCACAGCGCGACTTCCCCGCCGCCCTGCTCACCGGCGACGGCAGCGACGCGCTCAAGCACGCCGCCCGCGAATACGCCTGCGCGGTGCTGACGAAACCGGTGAAACCGGCGTCGCTGCGGGCGTGGTTGGCGGCGCGGAGGTGAACACCCGGGTATCCGCCGAAGTGAAGGAGATACAGCCTGTCATCGGCGATGGGTAATCGATCCTCCGATACCGAGGGTGTCATGAAAGAAGCGCTTCTCAACAATTTTGCGATTCGTAGTTTCCGCGATACCGCAGATCGCGACTATGTCCATGCGCGTCTTGCATACCGCGCGCATCTGGTCCCGCAGTTCCAGTGGTCCGCGCTTCACGCGCTCGAAAAATACGCAAAATGCATCCTCTTGCTCAATCGCATTCCGGCGAAACATTTTCGCCATGAGGTGACCGGTGCGATCGCGTTGATGGCAAGCACCGGACCGTTTGAAATTCCATTGAGCGATCAAACCAGAAAATTCATCGAGCGTCTCGAAAATGGCGCCGAGTTCCGCTATTTCGAAGTGTCCTATTCCAATCTGGAGTGCGATTTGATTCGCTTGGATCGTGCAGTATGGGAATTGCGTCGATACTGCCAGGTGCTGAATCACGAGGTTGAGCTTTCCGGGCGAAGGTCCAACGCTTTGACCATGCATCTTGAACGACTGCGGCGCGCCATGGAAAAGGAAGAAAAGGGCACTTGCATCCTCAATGGATGGCTGGAATCCGTCATCAGGAAGAAAACGGATGCGGCCAGGGAACCGCTCTTGTGGAACAACCTCTATTTCGGGCCATCGAACAGGAAGACGGTACGGATGCGTTCCTTCATGGAAGCCGGAAATGCGCCGCTCTACATGCATCCTGAAATCATCGATGACGTCACCCGTTATGTGTTTCTTCCGAAACGGGTCGAAAAATCTTGGCGAAAAAGACTCGAAGAAATGGGAGGAAGAGACGGATCCGGCAGGAACACGAAAAAGCGCTGAAGCTCGAATGTCGGGCCGAAGCCGGGAAGAACGGGCAAACGGCCGCGATCATTGCCGGCGCAGCGACGAGATCTTTCTCAGTCCTCTTCCGGCGGCAAGGTCACCGCTTCCGGATCCACCGCGAGCTTGCCGGCGATCAGCACCGCCTGGGTGCGGTTGCTGGCGCCGAGCTTGCGCAGGATCGCGGTCATGTGCGCCTTGATCGTCGCTTCGGACACGCCGAGTTCGTAGGCGATCTGCTTGTTGAGCAGGCCGTCGCCCAGCATCTGCAGGACGCGGAACTGCTGAGGTGTGAGCTCGCGTACGCGCTGCGCGGCGTCGTGTTCGTCCGCGGCGGCGGCCGGTGCCTTCAGCGCCGCGGGCGGCGCCCAGCGATCGCCGGCGAGCACCGTGCCGATGGCTGCGCCGAGGGTGGCGGCGTCCGCGGATTTCGGCAGGAACCCCACGGCGCCATGATCGAGCGCGCGGCGCATCACCGCCGGTTCTTCGCGCGCGGACACCACCATCACCGGCAGCTGCGGGGCGTGCGCGCGCAGATGCACGAGCGCGCTGAAGCCGTGCGCGCCGGGCATGGTCAGATCGAGCAGCAGCAGGTCGGCATCGGGTTCGCGTTCGACCAGCGCGTACAGGGCTTCGACGCTGTCGGCCTCGTGCAGACGCGCCTCCGGCAGCACCCTCGAGACGGCGCCACGCAGCGCCTCGCGGAACAACGGGTGATCGTCGGCGACGAGAATGGTGGGCATGCGGGCGATCGTCCGGGGCCGGAAGGGGCGGGAGTCGGAGCGCGCCCGGCGACCGGGCGTATCGATCGCAGGATGCAACGTAACGCCGGTTCGCTCAAGCCCTCGTCGAGGCTTCGCGCAGAACCATCATCAAGTTTCCGTCCCGGAGACCGGGTTCCGGTATGTGGGCATGCCGGCCCCGGAGGCGAATGTCTCCGGGGCCCGGAACACGGCGCGATGCGCGTTCCGCGGTGATCCGCCTCAGCGCACCAGCCGCTCGTCGACCAGCGACTTCACCACCGAAGGGTCGGCGAGGGTGGAGGTATCGCCGAGCTGATCCGGGGCGTTCTCGGCGATCTTGCGCAGGATCCGGCGCATGATCTTGCCCGAGCGGGTCTTGGGCAGACCCGGCGCCCATTGCAGCGCGTCGGGCGTGGCGATCGGACCGATCTCCTTGCGCACGTGCGCGACCAGTTCCCTGCGCAGCGCCTCGTCGGGCGCTTCGCCGGCGACCAGGGTGACGTAGGCGTAGATACCCTGGCCCTTGATGTCGTGCGGATAACCGACGACCGCGGCCTCCGCCACCTTCGGATGCGAGACCAGCGCGCTTTCGACTTCGGCGGTGCCGATGCGGTGGCCGCTGACGTTGATGACATCGTCGACCCGACCGGTGATCCAGTAATAGCCGTCCTCGTCGCGACGACAGCCGTCGCCGGTGAAGTACATGCCAGGATAGGTCTTGAAATAGGTGTCGATGAAGCGCTGGTGATCGCCGTAGACGGTGCGCATCTGTCCGGGCCAGGAATCGAGCAGCACCAGGTTGCCCTCGGTCGCGCCGTCGAGCAGGCTGCCGTTGGCGTCGACCAGCGCCGGACGCACGCCGGGCAGCGGTGTCGTCGCCGACCCCGGCTTGAGATCGGTGGCGCCGGGCAGCGGCGAGATCAGGATGCCGCCGGTCTCGGTCTGCCACCACGTATCGACGATCGGGCAGCGACCGTCGCCGACGATGTCGTGATACCAGCGCCAGGCTTCGGGATTGATCGGCTCGCCGACGCTGCCGAGCAGGCGGATCGACGCGCGCGAGGTCTTCTTCACCGGCGCTTCGCCTTCGCGCATCAGCGCGCGGATCGCGGTCGGCGCGGTGTAGAAGATGGTGACCTGGTGTTTGTCGACCACTTCCCAGAAACGCGAGACGCTCGGGTAGTTGGGCACGCCTTCGAACACCACCGAGGTCGCGCCGTTCGCGAGCGGGCCGTAGGCGATGTACGAATGGCCCGTGACCCAGCCGACATCGGCGGTGCACCAGTAGATGTCGTCTTCGCGCAGGTCGAACACCGCTTCGTGGGTGTAGCTGGCCCAGACCAGATAGCCGCCGGTGGTGTGCAGCACGCCCTTGGGCTTGCCGGTGCTGCCGGACGTGTAGAGGATGAACAGCGGGTCCTCGGCGTTCATGCGCTCGGGTTCGCATTCCGCCGGCTGGTCGTCGACGACCGCGTCGTACCAGCGGTCGCGCGGCATCTGCATGTCCACGGCGCCGCCGGTGTGGCGCAGCACCAGCACGGTCTCGACCGAGTCGGTGCCGGGCATCTTCAGCGCGGTGTTGACGTTCTCCTTCAGCGGGACGACCTTGCCGCCGCGCAGACCTTCGTCCGCGGTGATGACCAGCTTGCTCTCGCAGTCGGCGATGCGGTCGGCGATCGAATGCGGCGAGAACCCGCCGAACACCACCGAATGGATCGCGCCGATCCGCGCGCAGGCCTGCATCGCGACCACCGCGTCGGGAATCATCGGCAGATACAGGGTGACGCGATCGCCCTTCTTCACGCCGAGCGCGCGCAGTGCGTTGGCGAGTTTGCACACGCGCGCGTGCAGTTCGCGGTAGCTGATGCGTTCGGCGGGCTTCGCCGGATCGTCGGGCTCGTAGATCAGCGCGGTCTTGTCCCCGCGGGTCGCCAGATGCCGATCGAGACAATTGACGCTGACGTTCAGCACGCCGTCCTCGAACCAGCGGATGCGGAAGTCGTCGAGTCCGTAGCTGACGTTCTTGAAGATCGTCGGCGGCACGTACCAGTCCAGTCGCTGCGCGATGCGCTGCCAGTAGGTGTCGGGGTCGGCGATCGCGGCCTCGGTTTCGCGCGCGTGGTCATCGCGCCGCAGGCGCGCGTGCGCCGCGAATTCGGCGGGCACCGGATAAAGGGACGGGGCGATGTCGTTCTGCGACATGAGGGTTTCCTCCGCGAAGGGACGGGATGTGTCTGATGCACAGTGTGCCGCAAACCCGCGATTTTGCAGTGCAACATCGCGTATAGACCATGGTCGATAAATCATCGGAAACAGTACCGCTTTCGACCAATGGCGAATAGGCGGCACGGACGCCCACGCACAGGCTGCCCTCACCGTGCATCCGCATGCGCCCTTGGGAGGGGTCCATCATGAATCGCAAAAAGAACGCCGGACGACTGCAAACCAGACGGCCGCTGGCGCTTTCTCTTCTGGTCTGTCTGCTCGCGCCCGGCCTGGTGCTGGCGCAGGAGGCCACGACCAAGGAACAGCAACTGGAAGCCCGCGTGGCGGAGCTCGAGAAGCTGGTGCAGCAACTGGTCGCGCAGCAGCAGGCCGCGCCCGCGCCGACGGCCAGACCCGACGACGGCAAGCCGAAGATCCAGAGTACGCCGATCGCCATCGCGGCCAACCCGGGCACGCGTTTCTCGTATGGCGGTTTCATCAAGCTCGACGCGATGGCCACCAACACCAGCGATGGTGAAATCGCCGACGGCAGCGTCGGCCGCCTGTTCTACGTGCCGTCGACCATTCCGGTCGGTTCGCCCGGCGCCGACGAAGGCACCGACACCGACATGGGCGCGCAGTTCTCGCGGTTCTGGTTCGGCGCCGATACCGATCTGGATTCCGGCGACAAGCTCAAGGCCTATCTCGAATTCGATCTGTTCG
>JAYRTK010000193.1:0-6814 GCA_041919595.1 Lysobacteraceae bacterium | reverse complement strand
AGACCGGCTACGTGCTGGGGCCGTGGCAGAGCACCGAGATCGCCGGTTGGCGCAAATCCTGGCAGGACATCGCCCAGTTCTACTTCACCGATCTGCCCGACAGCTACGCCGCGCGGACCGGTCGTCCCGACAACGTCGGCGTGATCGGCGTGGCGGTGTTCCGCGAACGCGCCCAGCCGCAGCCGTACTACGCGCCGCCGCCGATCGCTCGAGAGAACGAATACGATCGCGACGACCGCCATCGCGGCCAGGCCGGCCGTGCCGAAGCCAAGTCCGCGCCGGCCGCGCCACCGGCCTCGCGCCGCAGCGCGGAGGCGGCGGCCGATGCCGCGTCCGGTCCGGCGCCGACCCTCGGCACCGGTCACGGCCAGCGCGAGTGGTCGCCGGTGAGCCGCACCGACTTCGTCCGCGCGTCGCGCACGCCGACCCAGGTCACCCAGATCCGCTACGACGATATCGACAATCTGGTCGCGATGGGCGTGATCCCGCGGCCGTATCACGACCAGGGGCGCCGTCGCGGTCAGCCGCAGGCCTTCCCGAACGGTTTCGCGGCGGATCCCCCGGGCCGCTGGTGAATTCCACTGGTGAACTCCGCGGTTTCGCGGCGCGGACGCGTCGCCCGAACGCAGGGCCGGCATTGCCGGCCCTGCGTCGTTCCGGGGGCGCAAGTGCGGGCGCCGGCGCCCCTGTGCGATCATCGGTGTCCGGATGCGGCATCGACGTGTCCGTTCGGCGGCAACCCGAGCGTTGCCGAGACCGTCGCAGCAAGGAGCGTCACCGATGTCGTCCACAGAGGCCGCCGGCCGACCCACCCCCGAGCAATTGCGTGCCCTGCGTCGCCAGGCGCAGGCCATCCCGCCGCAGCCGCGCGACGGCCGCACGTTTCCCGCGGCGTACGCGCAGCAACGACTGTGGTTCCTGACCCGGCTGGGCGGGGCTGCCGGCGCCTACAACGTGCCGCTGGGCGTGGAACTGATCGGACCGCTCGACCGCGCCGCGCTGCGTGCGTCGCTGGATCGCGTGCTCGCGCGCCACGAAGCCCTGCGCACGACCTTCGAGGAGGTCGAGGGCGTCGCGCATCAGCGCATCGGCGCGCCGCGGCCGTTCGCGCTCGACGAACACGATCTGCGCGGACTGCTGACCGACGAGGCCGCGCGCGCGTTGCGCGCGCTGCAGGAACAGGAAGCCGCGACGCCGTTCGATCTGGTGCGCGGGCCCCTGGTGCGTGGACGGCTGGTCCGGCTCGCCGACGAGCGTCATGCGCTGTTGCTGACGATGCATCACATCGTGTCCGACGGCTGGTCGCTGGGATTGCTGGCGAGTGAACTCGAGGCGCTGTACTCGGCGCGGATGCGCGGGGCGTCCGATCCGCTGCCGCCGCTGCCGGTGCAGTACGCCGATTACGCGGTGTGGCAGCGCCAGCGCCTGTCCGGCGCGCGTCTGGAGCAGGAAGGCCGTTGGTGGCGCGAGACCCTGGCCGGCGCACCGCCGCTGCTGGAACTGCCGGCCGACCGCAAGCGGCCGCCGATGCAGGACCACCGTGGTGCGCTGTGCGCCGTGCGGATCCCGCCCGCGCTCGCGGCATCGCTGAAGACGTTGTCCCAACAGCACGGCACGACGCTGTTCATGACCCTGTTCGCCGCCTGGGCGATCGTGCTGTCGCGGTTGTCGGGCCAGACCGACCTGGTCGTCGGCACGCCGGTGGCCAATCGTGGGCGCCGTGAAGTGCAGGACCTGATCGGTTTCTTCGTGAACACGCTGGCGGTGCGGCTGGATCTGGACGGCGACCCGGATACCGCGACCCTGCTCGCGCAGATCAGGACTCGCGTACTGGCGGCGCAGGAACACGGCGAACTGTCGTTCGAGCAGGTGGTGGAACAGATCAATCCGGAGCGCAGTCTCGCCTGGACGCCGATCTTCCAGACCAGTTTCGCGTGGCACAACACCGCGCCGGCGGATCTGCGGTTCGAGGGATTGCAGGCCGACATGCTGGACACGCCGCACGCCGTATCGAAGTTCGATCTTTCCCTGAGCCTCGCCGAGGAAGGCGAGGCGATCGTCGGCAGTCTGGAGTACGCGACCGCGCTGTTCGATACCGCGACCGTCGAGCGTTACGCCGGCTATTTCGTCGCCGCGCTGCAGGGCATGGTGGCGGATCCCGCACGGCCGGTCAGCGCCTTGCCGTTGATCGGCGCCGAAGAGCGGCAGCGACTGATCCTCGACTGGAACGAGACCGAACGCGATTTTGGCCCGTGGCGCCCGTTCCATGCCTGGATCGAGGATCACGCCGCCACCTCGCCCGCGGCCGAAGCGGTGACCTGCGGCGACGACCGCCTCGACTATGCCGCGCTCAATGCCGGCGCCAACCGGCTCGCCCACTGGTTGCGCGGCCGCGGCGTCGGGCGCGGCGATCGGGTGGCGATCTGCCTGCAGCGCTCGGTCCGTGCGATCGCGACGGTGTTCGGAATCATGAAATCCGGTGCCGCCTACGTGCCGATGGATCCGGCGTATCCGCAGGCGCGGATCGCGGCGATGGTCGCCGATGCGCAGCCGGTGCTGGTGCTGTGCGACGCGGCCAGTCGGGAAGCGCTCGACGTGGCGCTCGCCGACCTCGTGCGGGACGGTACCGCCCTGCCGCCGGTGTTCGTCATCGATGATGCGCACGCTCCCTGGAGGGCGCTGTCGGCGGAAAATCCCGATCCCGCCGCGATCGGCCTGGGCCCCGACGATGCGCCGTACATCATCTACACCTCCGGTTCCACCGGCGTGCCGAAGGGCGTGGTCGCGCGCCACCGCGGCGTGACCGGACTGATGCATGCGCTGCGCGAGCCGTTCGCGCTGTCGCCGCACGCCCGCGTGCTGCAGTTCGCGTCCTTCAGCTTCGACGCGTTCGTGCTGGAATGGGTGATGGCCTTCGGTAGCGGCGGCTCGCTGCATCTGGCCGAACCCGGCGAGACCCTGCTCGGCGATACGCTCGACGCGCTGGTTGCGAAGCGGCGCATCACCCATGCGCTGATCCCGCCGGTGGTGCTGGCGTCGATGCCGGAGACGGCGACACTGGCGACGCTGCAGACGCTCACCTGCGGTGGCGAGACCGTGCCGTCGGCGCTGCTGCGGCGCTGGAACCGCGATCGTCGCTTCCTCAACATCTACGGGCCGACCGAGACCACCGCGATCAGCACCGCGTACGCCTGTCCGCCGACGCTGATCGAAGCCGACAGCGTGCCGATCGGCCGACCGCTGGCGAACGAGCGCGTCTACGTGCTCGACCGGCATCTGCAGCCGGTACCGACCGGGGTCGCGGGCGAACTGTGCATCGGCGGGATCGGTGTCGCCGCCGGCTATCTGCATCGCCCCGAACTCACCGCCGAACGCTTCGTCGACAGTCCGTTCGTGCCCGGTGATCGCCTGTATCGCACCGGCGATCTCGCGCGCTGGCGCGCCGACGGTCAGATCGAACATCTCGGTCGCAACGATTTCCAGGTCAAGGTCCGCGGTTTCCGCATCGAACTGGGCGAGATCGAGGCCCGGCTCGCGGCCCTGCCCGGCGTGAAGGAAGCCGTGGTGCTGGCCCGCGAGGACGTGCCGGGCGAGAAGCAACTGGTGGCCTATTGCCTGGAGACGGCGCCGGGGGCGATCGCGCCGGACGCGCTGCGCGCGGCGTTGCAGGCGCAGTTGCCGGACTACATGGTGCCCTCGGCGTTCGTGGTGTTGGCGGCGTGGCCGTTGACGGTGAACGCCAAGCTCGACCGCGGGGCTCTGCCCGCACCGCAGGGCAAGGCCGCGTGCTCCGATCGCCCCTACCTCGCGCCGCAGACCCCGATCGAGGAAGTCCTGGCGGCGATCTGGGCCGAAGTGCTGGGCGTGGAGCGCGTCGGCGCGCTCGACAATTTCTTCGATCTCGGCGGGCACTCGCTGATGGCGATGCGGCTGATCGCGGCGATCCGCGACAGCCTCGGCATCGAGCTGCCGCTCAAGGCCTTCTTCGAGGCGCCGACCGTGGCCCAGATGGGGCGCGTCCTGCTGCCGGACGAGTGAGCATTCGAGCTTCCGCCCAACGGCGCGAGGCAGGCGGCACGACAGGCCGGAACGGCGCGCGGCCGGGCGCCGGCGTTATTCGCCGGTGCCGCGGAGATACGCCTCGACCGTGCCCTTGAGCTTCATCGTCATCGGCTGGCCGCGGCGGTCCAGCGCCTTGCCGGCGATCACCCGCACCCAGCCTTCGCTGACGCAGTATTCCTCGACGTTGTTGCGCTCGATGCCGTTGAAACGGATGCCGATGCCGCGTTCGAGCAGTTCGGCGTCGTAGAACGGGCTGCGCGGATCGTTGGACAGGCGGTCGGGAAGGGTGTCGGTCATGGTCGTTGGACGAGGCGGCGGCCGGAGCGGGCCGCGGGGGCGACAGGATACCCCCTGTCGCCGGCCTCGGCATCCGCTCCCGTGTTTGCGCCCGGCGTCCCTGTGGTGCCCGCGGGTCGACGGGTCAGTCCGCGACCGCGGCTTCGGCGCCGCCGCGTCGCAGCGGATCGGGCAAGGGTTCGCCCGTACCGACGAAGCCCAGCGAGACCGAGTTCAGGCAATAGCGCAGGCCGGTCGGTTTCGGCCCGTCGGGAAAGACATGGCCCAGATGCGAGTCGCAGCGCGCGCAGACGATCTCGATCCGGACCATGCCATGGCTGGTGTCGCGCAACTGCTTCACGTGCCCGTCGGCGTACGGTGCGAAGAAGCTCGGCCAGCCGGTGCCGGAATCGAACTTCGCGTTCGCGCGGAACAACGGCAGGCCGCACAGACGGCAGACGTAGACGCCATCGCGCTTGTTGTCGAGGAACGCACCGCAGAACGGCGCCTCGGTGCCGTGCGCCAGCAGCACGCGGCGTTCTTCCGGCGACAGCGCGGCGGTCAGGGTGTCGCGCTGGGAAGCGGTCGGTGGGGCGAGATCGAAGCTGGACATGCGGAACTCCGGAAACGTGGGCGGGGCGTTACCGATCAGGAGGCGGGCCCGGGGACGTCGGTTGCGTCGTGGTCGACGGCGTGGCCGCTCCATTGTCGACGCGCATTGGCGATGATCGCGCGCATCCTGGCGCGGTCCTGCAGCCGCGAGACCGGGATCGCACCCAGCGCCAGGGCGCGTTCGCGCAGCGCCGCGTCGATGTCGTAATGGGCGCCGCTGTGCTTGTCCTGGAAGGCATGACGCGGCAGCCCGAGCCGGGCGGCGAACGCATGCAGTTCGTCCAGCTCGTCGGCGAGCAGATGCGCCCAGCGCCGGCCCCGCCAGCGGAACACTGCGTTGTCGACGTACACGGCCATGCGCGCAGTGAAGCATGGCCGGCGGGGTCCCGGCAAAAACAGCGCAGACTTGTGCGCATCCGCTGCGCGCAGCGCGCTTTGATTCCGTCCACCCGGCCCTCATGATGCGCGGATGACCACGCCGCCCGCCGCCCCCACCGGCCCCGATTCCCCCCACGCGCCACAGGCCGCCGCGTCTTCCGGACCGGCCGCGTCCACGGAACCGGTCGACCCGCCATTGATCGTCGCCCGCGCCGCCAACGCCCGCGGCGAATGGCAGATCCTGCGCGAACTCGCGCCGTATCTGCGTCCGTTCCTCGGCCGCATCCTGTTCGCATTGGCCCTGGTGGTCGCGGGCAAGATCGCGGGACTGGCGGTCCCGGCGGTGCTCAAGCAACTGGTCGACGTGCTGGACGTGGACGCCGCCGCCGCGCCGATCGCGTTCCCGCTCGCGTTGTTGCTGGCCTACGGCGCCTCGCGCATCGGCATGACCCTGTTCACCGAAGTTCGCCAGATCGTGTTCGCGCGGGTGATGGCGCGGGTCTCGCGACGGGTGACCCTGCAGGTGTTCCGCCATCTCCACGCGCTGTCGCTGCGATTCCATCTCGCCCGACGCACCGGCGGCGTCGCCCGCGACATCGAGCGCGGCGGCAGCGCGATCGCCGACCTGCTCGACTGGATGATCTACACGATCCTGCCGACCCTGTTCGAGATCGTGCTGGTCACCGCGGTGCTGGTGTGGATGTACGACTGGGGATTCGCGGTGATCACCCTGATCACGCTGATCGCGTACATGGCGTTCACCTTCCGGATCACCGAATGGCGCACGCGCTACTACCGCGCGGCGGTCGAGGCGGACACCCATGCCAACGAGCGCGCGGTCGATTCGCTGCTCAACTACGAGACCGTCAAGTACTTCGGCAACGAGGAGCACGAGGCCGAGCGTTACGATCGCAGCCTGCAGCATCGCGAGGAAGCGCAGGTGATGAGCCGCAAGACCCTCGGCGTGCTCAATCTCGGCCAGGCCGCGATCGTGTCGCTCGGCGTCACCGCCATGATGTGGCGCGCCGCCGCCGGCGTGGTCGACGGCAGCATGACCCTCGGCGGTCTGGTGTTCGTCAACGCCGTGCTGCTGCAGTTGTCGGCGCCGTTGAATCTGCTCGGCATGATGTACCGCGAGGTCAAACAGGCGTTCACCAATCTCGAACGCCTGTTCGGCCTGCTCGACGAATCCATGGACGTGCGCGACCGCAGCGATGCGGTGCCGCTGCGCACGCTGCGGCCGCGGGTGCGGTTCGAGGGCGTCCGCTTCGGCTACGATCCGCGCCGAGAGATCCTGCGCGGCGTCGATTTCGAAGTGCCGCCGGGCGGAACGGTCGCGGTGGTCGGCCATTCGGGCTCGGGCAAGTCGACGCTCGCCCGGCTGCTCTATCGTTTCTACGACGTGGACGCCGGCCGTATCGCGATCGAAGGCGACGACGGCGTCGTCCGCGACCTGCGCGATTACACCCAGGCCTCGGTGCGCCGG
>JAYRTK010000192.1:0-6824 GCA_041919595.1 Lysobacteraceae bacterium | reverse complement strand
AGGTCGCCACGCCGTCCTCGATCAGGGCGATGTTGACGGTGAATTCGCCGTTGCGCTTCACGAACTCGCGGGTGCCGTCGAGCGGATCGACCAGCCACAGCCGCGACCAGCGACGGCGCTCGGCGGCGGTAAGCTCCGCGGATTCCTCCGACAGCACCGGAATGTCCGGGGTCAGCGCGTGCAGGCCATCGACGATCCGCCGGTGCGACGCGAGGTCGGCGGCGGTCAGCGGGCTGTCGTCGGCCTTGTGCTCGACATCGAAGGCGCCGTCGTAGATGGCGAGGATCTCGGCGGCGGCGGCGGCGGCGAGGGCGAGTACGCCTTCGCGGATCGATTCATCGAGCAATGTCGGCATGACGGAACCACTCCCTGACGAGGAACAGGGCGGCGATCGACCGCCCCTCGGAAAAATCTTCGGCGAGCATCAGCTCGTGCAGCGCGTCGAGCCGCCACGGCACCACGTCGAGCGGCTCGGGCTCGTCGCCGGGCAGGCGCTCTTCGTACAGATCGCGGGCCAGCACCAGAACGGTCTCGTGGCCCATGTAGGTCGGCGCGAGGCTGATCCGGCGCAGCACCTGCAGCGAACGCGCGCCGTGGCCGATCTCTTCCTTGAGTTCGCGGTTCGCGGCCTCTTCGGGCGTCTCGCCCGGGTCGATCTTGCCCTTGACCAGCCCCAGTTCGTAGCGGTGCGTCCCGGCGGCGTATTCGCGGATCAGCAGCGCGGTGTCGTCGTCCCGCATCGGCACCACGATCACCGCGCCATGGCCGACCGCCGGCGCGCGGTGATACAGCCGGCGCTCGCCGTTGGCGAACTCGAGATCCAGTTCCTCGATCGGCTGGTCGGGCGTACCGCGACGGCGGATCCCGTGGATGATCGGCAGTGTCCGGCTCAAGCGGCACCGACCCGGGCACGACGGGCGATAATGGGGGGATGAACGCACATCCCGGGATGATAAACGACGACGACCGCTGGCGGTCGCGGGATCTGGCCGTGCTCTGGCACCCGTGCACGCAGATGCGCGAGCACCCCGATGCCCTGCCGCTGCTGCCGGTGGCGCGCGGCGACGGCGCCTGGCTGATCGGTCACGACGGCCGCCGCACCCTCGACGGCGTCAGCAGTTGGTGGACCAATCTCCACGGCCACGCCGAGCCGCGGATCGCCGAGGCCATCGCCCGCCAGGCGCGGACGCTGGAGCAGGTGATCCTGGCCGGCTTCTCGCATGCGCCGGCGGTGGAGCTGGCCGAGCGCCTGCTGGCGGTGGCGCCGCGCGAAACCGGTCGCGCGCCGCTGGCCAAGGTCTTCTATGCCGACAACGGATCGGCCGGCGTGGAAGTCGCGCTGAAGATGGCCTTCCACTGGTACCGCAACCGCGGCGATGCGCCTCGGCGCACGAAATTCATCGCGTTGACCAACAGCTATCACGGCGAAACCGTCGGCGCGCTGTCGGTGGGCGACATCCCGCTGTACCGCCGCGTGTACGCGCCGCTGTTGATGGAGGTGCTCTTCGCGCCAACGCCCGATGCCTTCGGCTGCGTCGATGCCGACGCGGCCGTCCGCCGCGCGGACGAAGCCGCCGACGCCCTCGCCCGTCTGCTGGACCAACACCCCAACGAGGTCTGCGCGCTGATCCTCGAACCGCTGGTGCAGTGCGCCGGCGGCATGCGCATGCATCATCCGCATTACCTGAAGCGGGTGCGCGAACTCTGCGACGCGCACGGCGTGTTCCTGATCGCCGATGAGATCGCGACCGGCTTCGGCCGCACCGGTTCGCTGTTCGCGTTCGATCAGGCGGGCGTGCAACCCGATCTGATGTGCCTGTCGAAAGGCCTCACCGGCGGTTTCCTGCCGCTGTGCGCGGTGCTGGCGACGCAGCAAATCTACGACGGCTTCCTCGACGATTCGCGCGAGCGCGCGTTCCTGCATTCGCACAGCTACAGCGGCAACCCGCTGGCCTGCGCGGCGGCGCTGGCCTCGCTGGGCATCCTGCAACAGGACGACGTGATCGCGCGCAATCGCGACACCGCCGCGACCATGGCCGCGCTGGCCGCACCGTTCGCCGCGCATCCGCTGGTGGCCGACGTACGCCAGACCGGCATGATCCTCGCGATCGAACTGCAGCCGGAGCCGCAGAACCACGAGGATGGCCACGCGGTCGAGATCGCCGGCCGCCGCGGCCTGCGCATGTATCGCGCGGCGCTGGAACGCGGCGTGCTGCTGCGTCCGCTCGGCGACGTGCTGTACTGGATGCCGCCCTATTGCGTCGACGATGCGCAGCTCGCGCTGCTCGCCGATGCCACCCATGCCGCGATCGAGGAGGCGGCCCGATGCGTCTGACCCGCGTTCATGTCGATCAACCGCTGACACCCGGCACGCGCGTGGTGCTGCCCGAAAGCGCCGGCGCGCACCTCGTCCGCGTGCTGCGCCTGCGCGAAGGCGAGGCCTGCGTGCTGTTCAACGGCGACGGCCACGACTACGACGCTCGACTGCTCGCGGCGAACAAGCGCGGCGTCGAGGCCGAGATCATCGACAGCCGCCGTGTCGACAACGAATCGCCGCTGCGGATCGTGCTGCTGCAGGGCATCGCCCGCGGCGAGAAGATGGACCTGATCCTGCAGAAGGCGACCGAACTGGGCGTGCACGCGATCGTGCCGGTCTTCGCCGACCGCACGGAGGTGCGGCTCGACGGCGAGCGCCTGCAGAAGCGCATGGATCACTGGCGCAGCGTCGTGATCTCGGCCTGCGAGCAGAGCGGCCGCGCACGCATTCCCGAACTGCCGCCGGCGCGCGGGTTGGCCGATGCCGCCGCATCGCTGGAAGCGGATGCGCTGAAACTCACGCTGGACCCGGTCGGCGAATACCGCTTCGAAACGCTGGCACAGCCCTCGGGCGCCATCGTGATCGGCATCGGCCCGGAAGGCGGCTGGTCGGAGAAGGATCGCATCGTGCTGCAACAGCACGGCTTCAGCGGCCTGCGCCTCGGCCCGCGCGTGTTGCGCACGGAAACCGCCGGGCTGGCCGCGATCGCGGCGCTGCAGGCGCGGTTCGGGGATTGGTAGTCGGTGCGTCGAACCGCAACCGCCGCAAGCAGGCGACGATAGCATCCTGCGCCGCGCGCCTGCGGCCCTTCGACATCATCACCGCGGCCACGATCAGCGAAACAATGATCCCGGCGATCGCGCACCCGACGCGACCAAGCCACTCCAGCGGTTTGTCGTCGCGCGTCCGTTTGTACTCGCGCTCGCGGACCAGCGCCTGCGCGACTTCGGCCTTGAGCTCCGGTTCCGCGAAGTCGATACCGCGATGTATTCGCTTTCGGCTGCGTGCGCGATGCGCAGCAGTTCGCCGTCTTCAAGCTGTGCGAATCTCTTGCGGACCGCCGGCAGATCAGCCTGCGTGCGACCTCATGTCGATCACGCCGCCGGCCGCAGCACGTCGACGATCATCTTCTCGGCGGCATCGAGATCCGGCACCAGCGCCACGTCGTCGTTGAACATCACCCGCAGACGGATGCCCTCGGGAAGGGTTTCCATGTGCGCGCTGTCGACGATCAGGTTGTCGGCGGTGATCGTGACCAGGCGCGGGAAGCCCTGCGCCACCAGTGCGAAATACGGCAGTTTCGGATCGCCGCCGAGGGCCTTGATCACGATCACCTTGGTGCCGATGGCGGCGCCCTCGGTATGCGTGCCGGCGATGCGGGCGAACGAGATCAGCGGCAGGCGCCAGCCGCGCCAGCGGATCTGCCCGAGCATCCAGTGCGGCGCGTGCTCGATCGGTTCCGGTTCGGCGTACGACAGCACCTCGACCGTGGCGGCGTTGGGCAACAGCAGCTGCGCGCCGGCGATCTGGATGAGGACGCCTCGGATGTCGTTGACGTTCGTGGTGTTCACGGCGGTGCTCGTTGAGTTCGACGGTGGTGACGATCAGCTCGGCCAGCGCGAGGCCAGACGGCCGGCGAGCTCGGCGGGCAGACCGGACGTGGCGCCACGCCTGCGCAGCTCGGCGCAGGCGGTGCCGTCGTAGCAGTCGTCCGGCGACTGCGCGACCAGGAGGGTGCCGGTGGCCGCGGCGGCCATCGCGGTATCGATCAGTTGCGGATCGCTGCCGCTGAGGAAGACCACCGCGCTGTCGCCCGGCGGCAACGCCGCGAACAGACTGGCGGCCGGCGCGGGATCGGCGATGAAGCCGAAGCCGTTGCCACGCGCGGACAGGCCGATGCCTTCGGGCAGGAAATAGATCGTGCCGGGGCTGGCGATGCCGCCGGCTTCGGCCAGCGCGACCGGCAGTGCCGAAGCGCGTTCCATCTGCGCGACCAGACGGTCGTAACGGCCGCCCTGCAGATGCAGGCGGACCAGGACCACGGCGGGGAATTCGGCCGGAATCGCCGACAGCAACTGCCGCGCGGGGTCTGGGCCACCAAGACCGGCCTCGACCAGCACCACGCCGGTGGCGACGGCGAAGGGCGAACCGGCGCGCGGCGCCGCATTCTCTTCGATGTCGACGAGCGACAGGCTGGAGATACGGGCTTCGAGCGCCGAAAGATCGTGGCCACCGGTAGGCGCGCGCGGCGCGGCGGCGACCGGGGCATCGGCCGGCGCGTCGTCAACCGGCGCCAGCGACAGGTCGTCGAGCGAAAACGCGGACTTCGCCGCGGGTTCCGGTGCGGGCGCGGCGTCGGGCGGCGGGGCGGACGCTGCGGCCACGCTCCTGGCGACCAGTTCCTCGAACGAAAGCACCTCTTCGGGCTCGCGCACCGGAGGCAGCGGCGGAGGTCCCGACGCGGCCGGCGCGTCGTCGTCCACATCGAAAGTCAGGCCGGACGCGAAATCGATATCGAACCCGATCGAGGCATCGCCCCCCTCGGTCTGCAGCGGACGCGTCGCCGACAGTTCTTCGAGGAAAAAGGCATCGTCGTCGAAGCGCATCGGCGCCACGTCGGCGGAAGAGTCGCGGGGCATGTCCAGCGGAATGCCGTCGAGTTGCACGCCGTCGAGCTGCACCGCGTCGAGTTCCGCGCTGTCCAGTTGCACGCTGTCCAGCGACATGCTTTCGAGCGACAGGCTGTCCAGCGACATGTCGTCGAGCGACACGGATTCGATCGCCATGCCGTCGAACGTCTCCGGCGCGGAGGCGACCGGTGCGTGTTCGGCCGGAAAGGCGTCGAGAGAAATGTCATCCTGCGACGGTCGCTCGAACGACCGCGGGAGCACGGGTTCCGCCACGGGTGCAGGCGGCGCCATCGGTTCCAGCGAAAGCGCCGGCACGACGGGCGGCGTCGGCAACGGCGGCGGCACCGGGGCGATGGTCTGCGCGGCCGGAATCGCTTCGAGCAAAGCCGCATCAAGCGGCAGACTGTCGACCCGCGACAACGACGGCGGCGGTTCGGTCGGCGTACCGTCGACCGGCACGCTGTCGGCGAGCGCCACGGCTTCGCGGGTGAACGCGGAGAGGTCGGCATCGGCCGCCGCAGGCGCGGCGATCCGACCCGGCGAGGACTGCGGATCCTGATCGCTTTCGGTACCCGGCGGCAGCACGTTGCTGTCGTTGCGCAATTTGGCCGACAGATGGCGAACCCAGCGCGCCGCATCCCAACCGGCGCGATGCGCGGCCACATCGGCCTCGTCGAAGATCACGGTCAGCGCGGGATCGGACAGCAGGCCGTCGAGTCTGTCCAGCGCCGGTTCGATGCTCGGCTCCAGCGCGACCAGGATCGCCTGCGGATTCAGCGCGCGCAGCGCGTCCTCGCCGGTGTTCGCGGGATCGACCGCGAGCAGCATCTCCGCGCCGGCCTGGCGCAGGGCGTCCGCGAGCTGCTCGGCGGCCTTGCCGGCACGCGCCAGCAGCACGACCCGCGGCACCTGTCCGTTGGCGATGACTTCGGTCATCCGCGCGCACCGCTTCCGGCAGTCTCTTCCAGCAGCGCGAACACGTTGCGCATGAGCTCGTTCTCCTGGTAGGGCTTGCCGAGGTAGCGATTGACGCCGATGTCCATCGCGCGCTGGCGATGCTTGTCGCCGGTACGCGAGGTGATCATGATGATCGGCACATTCGCCAGACGGGCATCGGCCTTCATCGCCGTCGCCAGCTCATAACCGTCCATGCGCGGCATTTCGATGTCGAGCAGCATCAGATCGGGCACACGGTCGACCATGCGTTCGAGCGCGTCGATGCCGTCCTTCGCGGTGATGACCTCGAAGTTGTTGCGCTCCAGCACGCGGCCGGTGACCTTGCGCATCGTGATCGAATCGTCGACCACCATGACCAGCGGCACCGCGCGCTGTTCGGCGGGGATGAAATCCTCCGGGATCTCGTCCGGCTGGACGGTTTGGCGGCGCACCAGCGGCGCGACGTCGAGGATCACCACCACGCTGCCGTCGCCCATGATGGTGGCGCCGAAGATGCCGGGAATCGACGCGACCTGCGGACCGATCGGCTTCACCACGATTTCGCGGTTGCCGACGATCTGATCGACGGTCACGGCAACGTGCAGATCGCCCGAACGGGTCAGCAGCAGCGGCATCTGCAACTGGCCCTCGGCCTTCGCCGGAGGGTGGCCGAGCAGCTTGCCGAGGTCGTGCAGGGCGTACTCTTCGTTGCCGTAGCGGTAAGTGTCGACGCCCTTGGCCAGTTCCTCGCGCGGAATGCGGCCGACGCCGCGGACCGAGGCGATCGGCACCGCGAACGTGATCTCGCCGATGCGCACGAACGCTGCCTGGGTGACCGCGAGGGTCTGCGGCAGACGCAGGGTGAAGATGGTGCCCTTGCCCAGCTCGGAATGGATGTCGATGGTGCCGCCGAGCTGACGCACTTCGCTGGCGACCACGTC
>JAYRTK010000191.1:0-6834 GCA_041919595.1 Lysobacteraceae bacterium | reverse complement strand
CTGCTGGGGCCGATCGGGCATGTCCCGCCAGCGGAAGCCGAAGCGGCTTACTATCGGCAACATGCCGGTCAGGCCAAGGCGGCCTGACTCAAACCAGACGGCCTCCAAGAAAGCCGGGGCGGTTCAAGTGATGACGCCTGCAGTGAGTCTCAGGGCCGGGTTGAGATGGTGGCGGCACAAAGGATTTTCTTACGACGAAGACGGCGATCAGGTCAGTTGGCGCGGAGATATTGATGCATTCCAGCGCTACAACGGCAATACAAGAATTGATCGAATGCTAAATGGTGTTCCTGTTCGTCATCAGGTTTGGTATGCCGATACGATCATGAGCCTACGCGAGGGGATGGAAGAATGAAGATGTTGCCAGTGATTGTGTTTTTAGTGGGACTCTCTTGTGGTGGGTGCGCGAAGGGATTGGATCGCTGTCCGTCGACTTCTTCGGAAGTGATCTCTTCACTGAAGGAAGGAGGTTTTACAGGATCGTTTGATGCGGATATCCAATTAATGGGGGAGGGGAGCGAGTACTGTTTCTTTCGCTATGAGTATTTATTTGGTCAGTCGGGCCGGATGTCATCGAGGCTAGTCGTGTTTTCTCGCGATCGCTACTTGGGGTCTTACGCATTCTCCTTCGATAGCTTGAAGGTGGAGGGTGACAGCATTCTGGTTGTTCTTCCTTCTGGAGCCAAGCAATCGATCCTGCTTCGGGACGTTGGGTCAAAGCTATTGATTGATGGGGAGCCGTTGACGTTCTACAAGTAACTCATGAAGAGAGTCTCGGCGGGCGAGGTGACGGGGCAGGTCGACGCGCGCGGGATCGCGACCGGGCTGGCGTACGACGTGCTGGGCCGTCCGAGGGCGCGCAGCGCGAGCGTGGACGTGACCGGGGACAACGTCGCCGATACGGTGGTGGTGTAATGACCCAGTGAAAACCTGCTCAGGCGTAACCTGACCGAAGGAGACGCCGATGAGTGCAGTGATGGAAGAAGAGATCAAGCGATGGGCGGCGCGACGGAAGTCGCATCTGGTGCTGGAGATCATTCAGGGCAAGACGACCGTGTCGGAGGCGAGCCGACAGTTCGATCTGCCGCCGTCGGAGATCGAAAGCTGGGTCGATGAAGGGAAATCAGGGGTCAGAGTGAACTTTCCCTGATCTTCGTGTGCAAGTTGGGTAATTACTCGACACCCGGGGCCCGGTAGAGGCGGTTACGCGGCGAGTGTGTCGGGTTCTTTTGTAATGACCCGCCACCTATCGCCCAGTCCAAACCATCAGGCAGCCCCGCATGCACTTTCGCCCAAGGCTTGATGTGTTCGTCGAGTGCCGCTGTGGAACTGTCTTCGGCCCACGAGCAACCTGTCGTCACATCTCCCGCACCAACCGGAAGCCGACGTCGTCGTAGCCGCGGGTGGCGTCCAGCGGGCGTCCGCCGCCGGCGCCGCGCCAACTGCGGCCGACGGTCATGCGGCGGGCGCAACTGCCTCCGGCGCAGTCGTTGAGCCATTCGGACACCGCCTTGCCGCTGTCGCTTCTCGATGCGGCCTGCGCTTCCGCCGCGGTGGGCAGGCGATAACGGTGATTGCCGCGCTGGCTGAGCCAGCGCGCGTAGGCTTCGGCGTCCAGCCAGGACACGCAGACCACCGCGCCGTTGCCCGATTGCTCGAAACCGGGGGTCTGCCAGTCGCGCGGGGCCAATACCCGCAGCAGTGAGGCCTTTTCCCGGCACAGCGATGCCGCGCGGCCGGTGGCCTTGGCGAAGGCGGCGTAGTCGTCGCGGCTGACCGAGGAGCGCGAAACCGCGACGAGCTTGCCGCCGGCCTGGACCAGGGTCATGTCGCCGACGCGGTCGCCGGGCTGGGCGATCTTCGCCGCCTTCGCCTGCAGGCTCGCCAGCGGCGCGCCGGTCAGACCCAGACTGCGGGCGGAGGCGATCACGCGCTGTGCGGCGGCGCGATCGAGTTCCTTCTGTGCCTGGTCCATCCGTGACGACAAGGCGCCGCTCAGACGCTTGCGGAGTTGTGCCATGCGCGCGCTGCCGCGGGCGCGATCCTGCTCGGCGAGACGGGTCAATCGGCTGAGCAGATCGCGGACGACGGCATCGTCGCCCTTGCGCAGGCGCAGTTCGGTTTCGGTGCCGAGCGCGGAAAACAGGCGGTCGCTGACCGCGGCGAGTCCGACGTGGCTGGCGTCGGTGCGCCAGGCGGTCATCACGCTTTCATAGGCGTTGTCGCCGGCGGGCGCGGTGAGTTTGCGTTGCTGGATCTGCCGTTCGGCCGCGGTGATGAAGCGCTGCGCGGCCGATTCGGGCGCGGCGCGCAGCATCGCGTCGGTGGGGTCGGGCAGCGGCGCGCCGAGCGTGGGGTCGAGGTCCGCTCCGATCGGCACCGGCGTACCGTTGTCGGCGTTGGGGGTGTAGTTGGAAAGCGCGCGCTCGGCATTGCGGCGCTCGATCTGCATCAGCAGCGCGACGCTGCCGGCGGCGATCACCGCCACGATCGCGGCGATCGCCAGTTGTTTCGGGCCGATGCGGCTGCGCATGCGAGCGAAGGCCACGCGCAGTGGCTGCTTCTGCGCATGCGGCACGCGACGCATCGTGGCCAGCATCTCCTGGGCGTCGCTGAAGCGTTCGGTCGGCGACTTCGCCAGCGCCCGATCGAAGAAGCGTTGCCAGTGGGCCAGATGCGGGGGCAGCCGCGGGATCGGGTCCTGGACGTGCTTGAGCGCCATGGACAGGCCGTCCTCGGCCTTGTAGGGCAGCCCGCCGGTGAGCATTTCCCAGGCCAGCACGCCGAGGCTGTAGAGGTCCGCGCGCAGATCGACTTCGGTGCCGCGGGCCTGTTCGGGCGCCATGTAGGCGGTGCTGCCGACCGCAACCCCCGCGGTGGTGACGCGCGACCCGTAGCCGCGGCGCAGTGCGATGCCGAAGTCGGTGAGCATCGGTCGTTCGGCTTCGTCGAACAGCACGTTCTCGGCCTTCACGTCGCGATGGACGATGCCGCGGCTGTGGGCGTAGGCGAGGGCGGAGAGCAGGGCTTCGAGGATCTCGCGGGCCCGGGATTCGTCCCGGGTGAGATTGCGCTTGCCGAGGTGTCCGCGCGGGAACACCGGCATGACGTGATAGGGCTGGCCCTCGCGGGTGCGTCCGACCTCGTGGATATGGACGATGTGCGGGTGGTCGAGGCGGGCGATGGTCCGGGCCTCGTTCTCGAACCGGCGGCGACCGGTCTCGTCGGTCAGCACCTCCAGGCGCATGACCTTGATCGCGACCTCCCGACCCAGCGACAACTGCTGGCCGAGATAGACCGTGGACATGCCGCCATGCCCGAGAATGCGCAGCAGGCGGTAGCCCGGAATGTCCGGCATGCCGTCCTGAGGCTGCTCGATCTGCGTCGAACCCATGCACCGCTCCCCTGTTTCGACTGCGAGGATACCGGGCCCGGCGGGCGGAGTGAATGCGCGGACACCGGTATTTCCATGACGGTCTTCTCATCCTTCCAACCGGGGAAGGGGTGTCGGCATGCGCGGATGGCTCAAGCGACCGGGCGGGACGTTGTCCCTGCTGTGGTCGCCTGGGGGACGTCCCGTCTGCTCGGACCGACCGACGCCCAGGCGTCGGCCCTCGCGACGATGCGCCAGCCGATACCGCCGCTGCAGGGGCGGAACGCCTTCGCGCTGTTCTGGCGGTTGCCCTACGCGATTCCCGGGGCCGAGCGCGAGGGTGTCTTCGCCCTGGACCTGCGCCGGTCGACCTGGCGCAGGGTCGGCAGCGACAGCGATTCGATGATCTCCCGGTTGATCGGCACGGCCGCCGTGGATGCCCACGGACGCCTGTTCGCGCGGATGCTCGCGGAAACGCCGCGCGATGTATGGCGCCCGATGGTCGAAACGGCTGTCGTGGCTGTTGTTCGACCCGACGATGACCGTGGCGGAGATCGCCGAGCCGTATGCGCTCCATTGCCGCGCGGAGGCCGCGCGGGCGATGGTCGGTGCGCCGGCGCGGGCGCCGACGCTGGTCGCGGACGGTTCCGCCATGCGCATGCGCAATTACTACGCGATCGGTCGCGGCGAGTACCGCGAGATTCCGCTGCCGGCGTATTTCCGCAGCGGCGCGGCCGCGTCACGTTGAGGGCGCGGCCTCGCCGGGACGCCGTTTGAGCCGGATGTAGAGGCGTTTGCGCACGCGGGCGACGGTCTCGCCCGCGGCATCGACGATGTCGGTGTCGAACCACCGCAGGTGCTTGCCGCCGTCCGCCGCGGCGGCGCGGATCTCGTCGAGCACCGCGTCCTCCAGGCGGAACACCGCGCGCACGGTGCCGCGTCCGGGTTTCATGAAATGGATCTCGCCGGTCTGGTCCCAGACGATGTAATCGCGGCCGAGGGCGTGGATCGCCAGCAGCATCCAGAACGGGTCGGTCATCGCGAACAGACTGCCGCCGAAATGGGTGCCGACGTAGTTGCGGTTCCACCAGCGCATGCGCAGTTCGACCTCGGCGCTGCGCCAGTCGTCGGCGATCGCGCGCACGCGCACACCGGCGAACAGGAACGGCGGCCAGAGATTCAGGATGCGGCGCAGCGCGCGCGCCGACAGTTCGCGACGCATGCCGGCTCAGACCAGCAGCAGCGACGACATTTTCCGCCGATACTGGCCGACCAGATCCTCGTCCTCGATCACCCGGAAGGCGTCGATGAGCGCGCGGCGCGGCAGACCCTCGGCGTAGCCGCGGTCGCGACGCAGCATTTCGATGAACTGCTCCAGCCCTTCCTGCGAGCGGCCGGCGACGATGTGGTGCACGCCGAGCAGATGACGTGCGCGCAGATCGCCGGCGTCGGTGTCGATCGCCGCCTGCAGCGCCTCGCTCGACGGTGCGTCCTTCAGCAGCGCGGCGAAGCCGAGCCGCGCGCGCGCGCGCACGCTGCGATCGTCGGTGGCGAGATTCGCGGGCAGGCCGTCGAGCAGGCGTTCCGCTTCGTCGGCATCGCCGGACTGCAGCAGCGCGAGCGCAAGTTCCAGCTTCAGTTCGTCCTTCTCGGGCGCTGCCGCGATCTCGGCCCGCAGTCGCGCGACTTCGGCCTGCGGGTCGATGGCGGGCACTGCATCCGGTTCCGCTTCCGCGCTCGGCGTGGCGGCGAGCGCCTGGATGCCGTGGTGCCCCAGGAACTCGCGCAGTTGCCCTTCCGGCAGCGCGCCCTGGAAGCCGTCGACCAGTTGCCCGTCCTTCACCAGCACTACGGTCGGGATCGAACGGATCTGGAACGCCGCGCCCAACTCCTGTTCGGCCTCGACATCGACCTTTGCCAGCAGGAATGCGCCGCCGTATTCGTCGGCGAGCTTTTCCAGGATCGGGCCGAGGGTCTTGCACGGGCCGCACCATTCGGCCCAGAAGTCGATCAGCACCGGCGTCTGCAGCGAGCGTTGCAGCACGTCGGTCTCGAAATTCCGTGCGGTGGCGTCGAAGGTGTGGGGGGCAGCGGACATGCGGGGATACCTCTGGGGCGGGTCCTCGGACCCGGCGGTGGACGGAAAGGCGACCGTGCGGACGATCGCGTGGACGGGGCGCCGGCAATGACCGGGATTCAACGTTCCAGCAGCAGATTTGCGGGCGAATACTGATCGGTCAAGGGGCGGTAGCCGACGGCGCGCGGTTGCGGCCGGGCCTCCAGGTCCCAGGACTGCACGCCGATCCTCGCCAGCTCCCGGCGCATCGCCTCGGCGTTCGCGTGCAGCGTTTCCCGCGGCGGCACGCCATCGCGGCCGGCGAGCAGGATGCGGCTGCCCAGCAGCATGTCGACCATGTGCACGTCGCCGAAGACGGATTGATAGGTCGCGGCCTCGTACGGCGCCAGCGGCCCCTTGGTGAAGGTGTTGGAGGCGACCATGCCGCCCGGCGCCAGCACCGATTTCACCTGGCCGAGGAATTCGCGGGTCAGGAAATGCTCGGGCACGTAGACGCGCTCGAATGCGTCGATCACGACGATGTCGTAGCGCACGCCCGCGCGCAGCTGACGGCGCACGAACACGCGTCCGTCGCTGACATGCGTGTGCAGCCGCGGGTCCTCGCGATAGCCGAAGTAGGCCTTCGCCACCTTGACCACGGAAGGGTCGAGTTCGACCACGTCGATGCGCATGTCCGGGGCGATGCGGCGCAGCGCACGCGGGATGACGCCACCGCCGAGGCCGATTACCAGGACGCGCTTCGCCCGGGGATTCGCGACCAGCGCCGTGAACACGCCGCGCGAATAGGGCAGGGCGAGCAGGTCCGGCGCGTCCTTCATGATGCAGCTCTGCGCCCCGGGCTGACGGTCGAACGCGATGCAGCGGTAGCCTGCGGCGTTGTCGACCACGAGCACATCGCGATACATCGATTTCTCGCGGTAGACCAGATCGAAATCCTGCTTGCCGTGCGAGCGGCTGCCGCATCCGGCCACCAGCAGCGCGAGCAGTCCCGCCATGATCGTCTGCACGGCGGCATGGACGGCGTTCGATCGCGTCCGCGAAGCGCTGCCCGGCGCGTCCGGGCGCTGGACCGGGTCAAGCCCGTGCATGGCGACGCCGGGTCAGCAGCAGGGCGGTGCCGATCGCGATGCACATCGCGATCAGGCCGAGGATGATCGTGTTCACTTCGAACAGCAGCACCAGATAGAAGGTGGTGAAGATGGTGCCGCCGGCCGAGCCGAGGGTCGAGACGAAATAGAGTTTGCCCGCGGCATGTCCGGAGCGTTCGATGTCGTCGATCAGCAACCGCACCGCGTAGGGCGAGACCATGCCCGACACCACGGTCGGTGCGCCGAACATCAGCACCGAGGCCAGCAGCGAACCGTAGCGGGGATCGAGGATGGCG
>JAYRTK010000190.1:0-6869 GCA_041919595.1 Lysobacteraceae bacterium | reverse complement strand
ATGCGCACGCGCCGTCCCTGGGTTTCGTCGATCAGCGAAACCCGCTGCACCAGCGCGTCGTCGCCCGGGAAGCGCGCGCGCACATCGCCCAGGAATTCGTGGTTGATCCGGTAGACGATCTCCAGGTGACGCGGCAGCAGCGATTCGAACATCCGCAGCGGCCAGGTTTCCAGCGCTTCCGGCATCAGCGTGTGATTGGTGTACGAGACCGCCTGACGGGTGATCCGCCAGGCCTCGTCCCAAGCCACGCCATGTTCATCGACCAGCAGCCGCATCAGCTCCGCGGGCGCGAGCGCGGGATGGGTATCGTTGAGATGGATCGCGTTGCCCTGGCCCAACTGCTCCAGCGGCCGGCCTTCGGCGAGATGGCGGGCGATCAGATCCTGCAGCGAGGCGCTCACCAGCAGCGCTTCCTGCTTCAATCGCAGTTCGCGGCCGGCATCGGTGCTGTCGTCGGGATAGAGCACCCAGTTCAGGGCATCGGCGGCGATCTGGTGACGCGCGGCGCCGGCGTGATCGCCGCGGCAGAAGGCGGCGAAGTCGATCGGTTCCTCGGCGCTGGCCTGCCACTGGCGCAAGGTGGACACGCGCTCGCCATGATGGGCCGGCACCACGAAGTCGAAGGCGCGCGCGATCACCCGTTCCGCCGGTTGCCAGCGACGGCCGCCGATGCCGTCGGAACCGACGCTGCCGCCGAAGCCGATCGCGTATTCGATGTCCGGACGTTCGATGTCCCACAGCGCGCCATGACGCAGCCAGTCGTCGGGACGTTCGATCTGACGACCGTCCTGGGTCGCCTGCGCGAACATGCCGTAGCGGTAGCGCAGGCCGTAGCCGAAGGCCGGCAGGCCGGTCTCGGCGAAGGAATCGAGGAAACAGGCGGCGAGCCGGCCGAGGCCGCCGTTGCCGAGTGCGGCGTCGGGCTCGGCTTCGACCACGTCGGCCAGCGACAGTCCGTGCGCGTCGAGTTCGCGCGCGAGTTCGGATTCCAGACCCAGTGCCGCCAGCGCGTTGCGCAGGGCGCGGCCCATCAGGAATTCCATCGACAGGTAATGCACGCGGCGGCGGTCCGGACCGCGGTGGGCGTCGGCGGCCTGGGTCGCGGCCCAGCGGGCGGCCAGCGTGGTGCGGCAGGCATCGGCGGCGGCCCGCAGTGCGGCGCGCGCGGCCGGCGCCGCGGCGCTCTCGCCGCGGGTGGCGGCCAGCGCGGCGCGAAAGGCCGGGCGCAGGTCCTGCGTGGCCGTGCCGGGGGCGTCCCCGATCGCGCCGGGTTGGATCTGATGCATGCGTACTCTCCGCTGTGGGCCCATGCGGACCCGGGACGCGCGATCCGGAAGGATCCCGCCGCTCGAACCCCGGAAGCTTAGGAGCCGCATGCCGTCGGAGCGACCCCGCTACAATCGTATTCACGCCGGGCGGGGCGCAGGTCCGTCGCGACGACCGGTTGCATACGTATTCATGCCGGGTGTCGAGCGGCCATGCTGCATCGCGACATCGATCGGTTCGCCTCGCGGCCGTGTCGTCTGGCGCCACTGCGAGTAGCGTGTCGGTGGCATGCCGGTGCGTGTCCGTGCCAGCCGCGATCGCGTGCACAATCGCGACAGAACCCGGCCCCTGCCGTGGCGACGAGAGCAGGTGGCAGGTCGCATGCACAGACGCGCGTTCATTCGGTTCGCCGGCCTCGGCCTGGGGGCGCTTGCGGCGTTCGAGCGTGCCGAGGCCCGCGCCGTGCGGCCCGTTTCCCCGATCTGGAACGATGTGTTCGCGCGGATGCCGCCGGCGCTGGCCGCGGTGGCGCGCGATCCCGCGCATGCGGTCCAGTTGCGCTGGGTGCGGCGCGAGCGCGACCGCGATGGCGTGCACCGGTGGCATGGACACGACTTCGGGTTGCGTCCGCGGCGTTGGTTCCCGGCCGCCAGCGTGGCGAAGCTGCCGATGGCGCTGCTGATGGCCGAGGCGGTGCAGGCGGCGGGCGGCGGTATCGACAGCGCGCTGCGACTGGATGCGCCGCCCGCGACCGGGGACTGGGGCGACGAACCGGCGATCGAAGCGTTCGTGCGCGGCATCGACCGCACCTTCGCGATCAGCGACAACCGCCCGTACAACCGCTGGTACGAACTGCTCGGCGGCGATCGCATCCATCGGCGTCTGGGCGCGCTGGGTTACCCGCGGGTGCGGTTGATCGCGCGGCTGGGATCGTCCGATCCCGGGGCGAACCGCCGCACCGGCGGCGGTGCGCTGGTCGCGGCCGACGGGCGCGTCCTGCATCGCTTCGCATCCGCGGTCGCCGCGCCGCGCCGCTTCCCGTTCGGCGATGCCCGGCTCGGAATCGGCTGGCGCAACGACGACGGCAGCGTCACGTCGGGCCCGCGCGACTTCGCGCACGCCAATTTCCTGCCGCTGGCCGACAGCCTGCGCATGCTGCAGGCCTTCGTGTCGCCCGACTCGGTGCCTGCGACGCAGCGCTGGCGGATCGACGGCGCCCTGCGCGCGCGGCTGCTGCGCGCGCTGACCCTGCGGCCGCGCGAATGCGTCGATCCGGTCTATCCCGAGGCGATCTATCCCGACGGTCACGCGCGCTGGTTCTTCGTCGGCGACGGCACCGCGCGCCATCCCGAAGGGCTGACGGTGTCCGGCAAGTCCGGCATGGCCTACGGTTCGCTCAGCGAAGTCGCCTGGGTCGTCGATCGCGAGTCCGGGGCGGAGTGCCTGCTCGCGGCGAGCATATACGCCAACGCCGACGGTATCCTCAACGACGATCGTTACGAGTACGACGCCGTCGCGCGGCCGTTCCTGGCCGCGTGGTCGCGCGCGGTGCTCGAATCCGAACGCGAACACAGACGCCGCCGCGGAGGGCGCATGGAATGAACATGTCGATGAGACGTTGGATGCGCAACCCGTCGCGGACGCTGCTCGCGGTGCAACTGCTCGCGCTGCTGCTGTACCCCTTCGTCGGCGACAACCGCGCCGGGCACATCGTCTCCACCGCGATCAGCGTCGGTGTGCTGTCGGCGGCGGTGTGGATGGTGCATCGCTCGCCGCGGCCGGGCTGGATCGCCGGCGTGCTCGCCGCGATCGGCATCGGCGCGTGGATCGTCCACAACGCGACCGGTTCGGTGACGCTCGCGGTGATCGGCGCCGCCGGCTACGCGACCGCGTATTTCTATGCGGCGGTGTCGCTGATCACCTACATGATGAGCGACGAACGCGCGACCCGCGACGAACTGTGGGCGGCCGGTGCCACGTTCATGCTGTTCGCGGAAGCCTATGCCTGGCTGTTCATGCTCTGTCAGCAGTGGCAGCCGGGTGCGTTCCTCGCCCCGGGCGGTGCATCGCGCGCGTTGACCTGGGTCGAACTGATCTTCCTGAGCGCGACCAATTTTTCCGCGACCGGCCTGAGCGACATCATTCCCCTGTCTCCGCAGGCACGCATCCTCATCATCGTGGCCCAGTGGAACGGCGTGATGTACATGGCGCTGATCGTGTCCCGTCTGGCCGGCATGATCGGGCGCAAGGCCGCGGATCGCGTCTGAGTGACGGCGTGGACTTTGCCGGATTTGTCCGATCGATGGCGCGCGGGCGCGTTCCTGCGGCCTGCTAAGCTTGAGCGCAATCCTCCGCGCCCCCCACGCGACCCCCGATCCCGTCCATGCTGAAGTCGCACCGCAATCTGCTGGAGCCGCGACCGTCCGACCGCCTGCGCATCGGCGACCGGGTGGTCGACATTCCGCTGCGCGAGATCGCACCGGCGGAGGGCGGCGATGCGGTGCGGGTGACGCTGAAGTCGTTGGGCGTCCTGCTGGTGCTGGTCGCGCATGCCGGTCGTCCGGTGAGTCGCGAGGCGTTGCTGGAATGGGTCTGGCCCGACACGCTGCCGAGCGACGACGTGGTGACGCAGGCGGTCACGCAGTTGCGCAAGGCGCTGGGCGACGATCGCGAGCGGCCGCGCTACATCGAGACGCTGGCCAAACAGGGCTACCGGCTGATCGCACCGGTGGCGTGGATCGTCGACGACGGCGGCGACGCCGGCATCGAGACGGTCCCCGCGCGCGCGGAGGCGGTCCCGGTCGCGCCCGTCGCGACGCCCGTTGCGATGGGCGGTCGCCTGCGACGCGGATGGCCCGTAATGATCCTCGTGGCGTGCGCGCTGGGCGCGTTCGGATATTGGCGCTGGCGCGACGCCGGGCCGGCGGTGCCCGCGCCGGCGATCGCGACGCCGCCGCGGGCGGTGCCGCTGCAGCGCATCGCCAATTCGCCGCAGAGCGAGATGGTGCCGAGCCTGTCGCCGGACGGTGCGCTGATCGTCTATTCGTATGGCACCGAGGGCGACAAGAGCGTCTCGTTGATGGTGCAGCCGGTGTCCGCGGTCCCGCCCAAAGCCCTGACCGAGCCGGTCGCCGGTCAGTGGGACGAGCGTCCCGCATGGTCGCCGGATGGGCGCCAGATCGCGTTCCTGCGCGTGATCGACGACAGCGTCTGCCGGGTGATGGTGATCCCCGCGACCGGCGGCGCGGCCCGCGAGCTGGGGCCGTGTCTGGAGGGGTTCCGCGCCATCGCCTGGTATCCCGACGGCCGCGCGCTGATCAGCGGAGGACGCCTGCCCGGGGCAGGCGAGGGCAAGGACGGCAGCGCGCTCTATCGGATGGACATCGATACCGGGCAGTGGCGCGCGATCGCATACGAACGGTCCGGACACGACATCGACGTGCTGCCGAAGGTGTCGCCGGACGGCCGCTGGATCGCGTTCCAGCGGAATCTGTCGCTGGGCGATCTGTGGCGGGTCCCGGTCGATGGCGGCAAGCCGGAACGCCTGACGTCGCTGCGCACCAATTTCCATGGTCTGGCGTGGACGCCGGACAGTCGCGGTCTGGTGTTCGCGTATCTCAACGGCAACCGGGTCGGCATGCGCAGGCTCGATCTCGCCAGCGGCGCGGCCGCGGATTACGACGCCGACGACGCGATGCTGATCTCGCCGTCGATCGCGACCGGCGGCGATCTGGTCGCGTTCGCGGTCGAGGTCGGACGCACGCAGTTGCGCGAGCTCGCGCTCGCCGACGGGGCCGACGCGCATGCGCGCTCGCGACCGGTCTTTCCGTCCTCGCGCAGCGATCTGCTGCCATCGCTCGCGCCCGATGGACGGCAGTTGCTGTTCGTCTCCGATCGCGACGGCCAGGAGCGGTTGTGGTGGGGCGATCGCGGCCGGCCCGATTCGCTGCGTCCGATCCAGGGACTGGTGCCGATGCCGCGGCTGCCCTCCGTCTGGCATGCGGATTCGACGCGGGCCCTGACCGTCGGCGAGTTGCCCGGCGGCCGCAAGCGCGTCTACGAAGTCGAACCGGAACGCGGTCGCGTGCGGATGCTGGAGACGCCGGATGCGGTGCCCGTGCACGCCGCGTATCACACCGATCCGGATCGCATCCTGATCGTGGCCGAGCGCGAACAGGGCCGGCTCGGCATGACCCTCTACGATCGCAGCGTGCGTCCGTGGCGCGCGCTGGCGCATGTCGAGGACGTGATCCTGGCGCTGACCGATCCGTACGAGCGCCGGATCGTGTTCGCGCGCACCTTCAAGCCCGGACTGTGGCAGGTCGATCTCGATCTGCGCGGGATGCAGCAGATCGATACGGTCGCCTACCCCTCGCGCGTGCGTTCGCTGATGCTCGGTACCGATGGCGTCTGGGTCGCCGATGGCGACAAGGACTGTCCGTGGCGTCTGCGTCGGGTCAAGGGCGCGCATGCGCCGGAGTCCATCTGTCTCGGCGAGGGTCCCTATGCCCCGGTCGGATTCGGATGGGACGGCGCGGGACGGCGCTGGATCACCACGGCCACGAACGACAGCGGCTCTGACATCGGCGTGGTGCCGTTGTCGGCCTTCGTGCCCGTGTCGTCCGACACTACGACACGCTGAGGCGCATGACGGCGCGGCGTGCGCCTCGCTCTCCGGAACGGACGCCGGCCCCGTCGGTGATCCCGGGCGGTCATCGCGGAGGCGCATGGAGACGGTCGTCGAGACGGCCATGGAGACGGCCATCAAGGGCGAGGAGACCGATCCCCGGTCCGGCATCGCGGTCCGCCCGGTTCGACGGACGGGGGCGTCCAATCGCGGAAACGCGCGCAACCCGTTGATCGAAAAGGTTTCGGAACGATTTCGGAACGGCTTCGCGCCGATTTAGGCGAAATCTCAGGGGAATTTCCTGTCCCCGCGCCGCGATTGGGTCACACCGATGACCACACTCGGCACGGAGCACCACCATGCAGGTCGAACGCACCCCGCAGTCTCCCCATCACGCCCTTTCCTTCCATCGGCCGCCGCTGCAGGTCGCCCCGCCGCCGTCGCGTGCGCTGGCCGATCGCGGCAACACGGTCGACCTGGCGTCCGAGCCCGTCGACGGAACCGCGCGCTGGTCGGCCGTGGCCCGCCTGGGCAGCCTGCGCGTCGGTGGCGGCGGATTCTCGATCTGGTTCCAGTTGCGCGGCAGTACCCGGGTGCAGGCGCGCGAAGGTCGGTTCACGCTGAGTCCCGGCGAGTGGCTCGCGCTGGAGCGCGATTCCACGCCGGAGCTCGTCGCTGGCCGCCACGGCGCCACGCTCGGCGTGTGGCTGCCGAGCGATCCCGGTGGCGGTCGGCGCGGCGACCTCCTGCCCGGCCGCGGGCGGATGACCCGGCGCGACCTGCGCATCGCGCTCCGGCTGTGGCGCAACGGGCGCGCCGCCGGTGCGGCCCGCGCGAGCGAGGATGGGGCGGCACGGGCGCTGACGGCGATGCTGCTGCACCTCGCGAGCCTGCAGCGCGAACTCGACGGTGGCATCGCGCGCTGCCCGGGGCGATCGGTGCGCCGCAAGCGCCAGGTCTTCGGCCGTCTGCAACG
>JAYRTK010000189.1:0-6882 GCA_041919595.1 Lysobacteraceae bacterium | reverse complement strand
ACCTACGATCGCCAGGCCGACGCCGCGATCCGCTGGAACGACGCGGATCTGGCCATCGATTGGCCGGTATCCGCTCCGGTCCTGTCCGACAAGGATGCCCGCGCGCCGTTCCTGGCCGATGTGCCACCGGAACGGTTGCCGGAGTATCGGGGTTGAGGCGCGGCGGATGAGAGTCCTGCTGCTTGGCGCCAATGGTCAGGTCGGCCGCGAACTGCGCCGCAGTCTCGCGGCGTCCGGCGACGTCGTCGCGGCCACGCGCCATGGCGCGCTGGAGGGCGGCGCGCGCTGCGAGATCGCCGATTTCGACCTGCCCGAAAGCCTGCCCGCGCTGATCGAACGCATCGCTCCCGATGTCGTGGTCAACGCGGCCGCGTACACCGCGGTCGATCGCGCCGAGTCCGATCGCGAGGCCGCGTTCCGCGCGAACGCCGAAGCGCCCGCGCGCATCGCCGCGGCCTGCGCCGCGCGCGAGGCGTTGCTGGTGCATTACTCCACCGACTACGTCTTCGACGGCAGCGGTACGCGCCCGTATCGTGAAGACGATCCTACGGCGCCGCTGGGCGTCTACGGCGCCAGCAAGCTCGCCGGCGAGCAGGCGATCCGCGACAGCGAAGCGCGGCACCTGATCTTCCGCACCGCCTGGGTCTACGCCGCGCACGGCCACAACTTCATGCGCACGATGCTGCGCCTCGCCGCGGAGCGCGATGAATTGCGCGTGGTCGCGGACCAGATCGGCACGCCGACGCCGGCCGCGCTGATCGCCGATGTCACCGCGACCGCGCTTGCGCGGGCGCCTGCCGTCTCCGGTCTCTGGCATCTCACCGCGGCCGGACGGACGAGCTGGCACGGCTTCGCCGAGGCCATCGTCGCAGGCGCCCACGCCCGCGGTCTGATCGCCCGCGTTCCGCGCGTCACTCCGATCGCGACCGCCGACTATCCGACGCCGGCGAAACGTCCCGCCTGGTCGGTGCTCGACACCACGCGCCTGCGCACCGGTTTCGGCGTGGACCTGCCGCCGTGGCCCGATGCGATGGCGGGGGTGCTGGATACGATCGCAGTCGCTTCCGCGACAGTCTGAGCGGCAATGGCCGATTCCGGGACGTCATCGCCGGCGCGGTCCCTGGAATCCTCGACTCCCTTTTCGTGCAGACATTGGCCCCGTGCAGGCAGCGAAAACCTGTCCCGGATGATCCGGGCCAATGCCGTGATTCGCTATATCATTCGTCGACCCGATGTGGACCAGACGTCCAGGAGCCCCATGAATCGTATCGCATCCCTTCTCTTGGCCGTTCAACTGGCCGTGGCCGGTCCGGTCTTCGCTCAGGCGCCGAAGCCCCACGAGATCGAGGATTTCATCCGCGAGGACAAGTTCCGTGAAGTCGCCGTATCGCCGCTGGGCACCTATGTCGCGGCCGCGGTTCCCGTCGGCGACAAGACCGTGCTCGTGGTGCTCAAGACCGGCGAGACCAAACCGTTGACCCGGGTGGACGTCGAAGGCAAGCGCAGCCACGTCGCCGGCATTTCCTGGGTCAGCGACACCCGGCTGGTCTATTACATCGCCATCCGCGACCAGCTCGACGAGCGGCCTGTGCCGACCGGCGAAATGTGGGCGATCAACGCCGACGGCAGCAAGCCGGTGCAACTGGGTGGCCTGAAAGCCGACAACGCCGGCATCAGCGGCCGCTCGGTGTCCAAGGAAACGGTCGGCATGGGGATCATCAACACCCTCGACGACAGCGACAAGTACGTCATCGCCGCGGTGTATCGCGGGGGGTCCGACTACACCACCGCCGAGCGCGTCGACGTGATGACCGGTACCCGCCTGCGTCTCGCCCAGGCGCCGATCGTGTTTGCCAGCTTCCTCGCCGACAACCGTGGCAATCCCCGTTTCGCATGGGGCTCCAGAATCGACGGTTTCCAGGAGGTCTTCTATCGCGATCCGCAGAGCGATGACTGGAAACAGATCAACGACGAGAAGACGAGCGGCAAGGAAATGTTGCCGGTCGGATTCTCCGCCGACGACAAGACCGCCTACATCCTCTCGGAGGAAAGCACCGGACCCGATGGCGTCTATGCCTACGATACGGCGACCGGCGCGATGACGCTGCTGGTCCGCGACGCGCTGGCCGAGCCCACGGGCGTGATCAACGCGATCGGCAAGCGGCACGTCATCGGCGTCTATTACGCCGGCACCAAGCCGCGTTACGAATACTTCGATCCCGAGTCGGCCGATGCCAAGGCCCACCGTGCGTTGCAGCGCGGTTTCGCGGGTCAGGTCGTGGTCGCCGAGGATTACACGACCGCGAAGAACGAGGTGCTGCTCCGGGTCTTCGCCGATCGCGAACCCGGCGGTTACTACGTCATGAATGTCGCCACCCGCAAGGTGTCGCCGATGATGTTCCGGGCGGACTGGCTGGATCCGAACCGGTTGGCGGAGACCCGCGATCTGACCTTCAAGACCCGCGACGGCCGCACGATGCCGGTGCTTCTCACCCTGCCGCCGGGCAGCGATGGCAAGAATCTGCCGATGGTCGTACACCCGCACGGCGGTCCCTTCGGCCCGATGGATACATGGGGGTTCGATCCCACCGTGCAGGTGATGGCGAGTCATGGCTATGCCGTGCTGCAGGTCAATTTTCGCGGTTCCGGCGGCTATGGCCGCGAGCACGAACGCGCCGGTTACAAACAGTGGGGCCTGACGATGCAGGATGACCTCACCGACGCCACCCGCTGGGCGATCTCCGAAGGTTTCGCCGACCGCAACCGGATCTGCATCTTCGGCGCCAGCTACGGCGGTTATGCCGCGTTGATGGGTGTGGCCAAGGAGCCCGATCTGTACCGCTGCGCGATCGGTCAGGTCGGCGTCTACGATCTCGGCAAGTTCAAGTTCGACGACGCGATGCGCGGCGATTTCTTCCGTCGCTATCACGAAGAGGCGACCAATGACGGCGATCTCGGCCCGGTATCGCCGGCGCGAGTCGCCGGCAAGATCAAGGTGCCGGTGTTCCTGACCACGGGCAAGGAAGACGCACGCGTCCCGTACCAGCACACCGAGATGATGGAAGCCGCGCTGAAAAAGGCCGGCGTGCCGGTGGAAACGCTGTACTTCAAGTCCGAGGGGCACGGCATCTACAAACTCGAAAACCGCCGCGAGTTCTACGCAAGATTGCTGACGTTCCTGCAGAAGCACATCGGCGGTCGCGCGCCGGTGGTGGTGGCGACGCCGGAACAGAAGTGAGCGCATGAACGCCGAAGCCCGCCGAAAGGCGGGCTTCCTTTTTACGGATCCGATGAGCGCGTTCGTTTTCCCCGTGCTACGCGGGCTTCATGTTGGGGAACATGGATTTCGTCGATGCGATCTTCCGTCGCATGGCTCCTTCCATCTCTCGTCAGAAGCCCGCGCTTCTCGGACGAGCGGTTGTGCCCATTCGGTCGACGTGTCCTACCATCCCGAGCATGTGTCGAACATCGGGAGTTTTCATGAGCATACGCGCGATCAAGGGACTGCTGTTCGGCATCTGTCTTGCCATGTCCGGGAGTGTCGTCGCCCAACCCCCCACCCCTCATGAGGTGGAGGACTTCATGCGCGAGGAGAGATTCGACGAAGTCACCATGTCGCAGAAAGGCACCCATATCGCGGTGACCGTCCCCGAGGGCGACAGGACGGTTCTCTACATCTTCAAGACCGGCGAGAGCAGGCCGTTGACGCGGGTCCACGTCGGTTACAGGAACGGCCATATCGTCGATGTCGTCTGGGTCAGCGATCATCGTCTGATCTATTCGACCGCAGTCAAGAATCAGTTGGACGAGGCTCCAGTACCGACCGGCGATACATGGGCCATCGATGCGGACGGCAGCAAGCGCCGCCAGTTGCCTCATGCGGTCAAGATTGTCGATACGCTCGAGACCGATGACAACAATGTGCTGGCGACCTGGTCCTTCGAGGGCTCCAGGTCCGCGGTACTGGCGACCTGGTCCTCCGGGAGTCCCAAGTCCTCGGTGCTGTTCCGGCTCGATGTGTACGAAGCCGTCGGACAAGTCGTCGCGGAGGTGCCGATCCCGTCCGCCTGGTTTTCGGTCGACCTCCGCGGGGAACCGCGTTTTTCCTGGAACATCGACGAAAAGGACTCCGTCAACCTGTATTTCCTCGCTCCCGGCAAGAGCGAGTGGAAGCTCATCAACGAGAGGTCGGTTTCCGGCAAGACGATTCATCCGGTCGGATACTCCGCCGATGGGTCGGTTGCCTATCTGTTGTCGGAGGAAACCACCGGGCCGCATTCGGTTCTCGCCTTCGACATCGCGACGGCGACGACCCGGCCGGTCAGCCGCGATGCGCTGGCCGATCCTTTCGACATGATCCGTGCGATCGGCAAACGCGAAATCATCGGCGTGAGTTACGTGAGGTCCACGCCGCGTTACGAGTATTTCGATCCGGATTCGCCCGATGCCAGGGCGCATCGGGCGTTGACCGCCGCGTTTCCGGGCCAGATCGTCTTCACATCGGACAACACCACCGCCAGGAATGAAGCGCTGGTCTACGTGTACGGCGATCGCGAACCAGGCGGTTATTACGCGATGAATCTGGATTCCCGGAAGGTTTCGCCGATGATGTTCAGGGCCGACTGGATCGATTCCCGGCGCCTTTCGACGATGCGCGAGATCGTGTTCGAGGCCCGTGACGGCCGCAGGATCCCCGCGTTCTTGACGGTTCCGGTCGGCAGCGACGGCAAGAACCTTCCGATGGTCGTGCATCCGCATGGCGGTCCGATCACCATCAAGGATGACTGGGGCTACAATCCGACCGTACAGATGCTCGCCAGTCATGGATACGCCGTCCTGCAGGTGAACTTCCGCGGCTCCTCCGGCTACGGCCGGGAACACATGGAAGCAGGATACAAGCAGTGGGGCCTGAGGATGCAGGACGACCTCACCGACGCCACGCGCTGGGCGATCGAGCAGGGCATCGCCGACAAGCAGCGCATCTGCATCTTCGGCGCCAGCTACGGCGGTTATGCCGCGTTGATGGGTGCGGCCAAGGAACCGGAACTGTATCGCTGCGCCGCTGGTCAGGTCGGCGTCTACGATCTCCCGAAAATATGGGCCGACGACTCCAAGGTGAGCGACAAGGTTCGGCGTTTCTTAGAAAGGACTCTGAACCACAGCGATGGCAGCCATGTTTCGCCTAATCGCATCGCGAACAGGATCAGGATTCCTGTGTTCCTGTCCGCCGGCCACGAGGACGAAATCGCGCCGGTCGAGCATACCCGGATGATGGAAGCCGCGCTGAAAAAGGCCGGCGTGCCGGTGGAGACCCTGTATTTCAAGAACGAGGGCCACGGCGTCTACGATCTGGAGAACAAGCGCCGCTTCAGCGGACAGTTGCTGAACTTCCTGCACAGGCACATCGGTGGCCGCGCGCCGGTGCTGACGACGCCCGAGAAGAAGTAGTTCGAGACGTCATGCTTCAATGCAGAAGCCCGCCTTGCGGTGGGCTTCTGCGTCATCGGCCTGCTCCGGGAGGCGAGGGCTCAGCGCCCCGCGGTCACCAGGGTGCCGATGTTCTCGCCGCGCAGGATCTTCAGCAGCACGCCGGGCTGGCTCATGTCGAAGATGCGCAGTGGCAGCCGGCTGTCGCGGCAGAGGGCGAAGGCGGCGGTATCCATGACCTGCAGATCGCGGGCGATCACCTCGTCGTAGGTCAGGGTGTCGTAACGCACCGCATCGGCATGTTTTTTCGGGTCCTTGTCGTAGACGCCGTCGACCTTGGTCGCCTTCAGCAGCAGGTCGGCCCCGATCTCGATCGCGCGCAGCGCGGCGCCGGAGTCGGTGGTGAAGAACGGGTTGCCGGTGCCCGCGGCGAAGATGGTGATGCGGCCCTTTTCGAGGTGGCGGACGGCGCGGCGGCGGATGTAGTCCTCGCAGACGTCGTTGATCTTGATCGCCGACATCACCCGGCACTTGGCGCCGAGCTTTTCCAGCGAATCCTGCATCGCCAGCGCGTTGATCACGGTGGCGAGCATGCCCATCTGGTCGCCGGTGACGCGGTCCATGCCGCCGGCGGCGAGGCCGGCGCCGCGGAAGATGTTGCCGCCGCCGATCACCAGCGCGATCTCCGCCCCGGCTTCGCGGACTTCGATGACCTCGCGCGCGAGGCGGCCGATCACCTTGGGGTCGATGCCGTAGTCCTCGTCGCCCATCAGGGCCTCGCCGGAGAGTTTCAGCAGGACGCGGCGATAGGCGAGGGGAGTCATGGCGGAATTCCGGCAGTGCGAAGTGCGCGCATTCTAGCCGATGCCCGCTAGCCGATGCCCGCCATCGGATTCAGGCCGGGATCGCCGCCGGTGACGCGCCGGCCGCGGGCCGGTCATCCGGCGAGCGGGCGCGTCTCCGGTTCGTAGACCGCGTACAGCTTGCGTGCGGGTTCCAGCACCTCCCAGATGCCGACGAAACCCGCCGGGATCACGAAGCTGTCGCCGGCCGTCGCCACGGTTTCGCTGCCGTCGTCGCCGCGCATGCGCACCGTACCGGCGAGCATGTGGCAGAACTCATGTTCGGTGTAGCGCACCCGCCACGCGCCCACGTCGCCTTCCCAGACGCCGCAGTGGAAGGCGTTGCCCGGGTCCGACCAGACGTTGGCGACGCGCTGGGTCGGGTGTCCGGCGACGAGCCGTTCTTCGGCCACGGGCATGGGCGACTCGTCGGCCGTGGCGTCATGGGGGATGTGGACGATCTCGAACGGACTGCTCTTGATGGGGCTGATCTCGGACGGGGGCATGGCGCGGTTCCGGCATGACGTTGCGGGATGGTGCCGGATGCGGCGCGGGGCGACAATGACCGTTCCATACCGTTCCGAGACCCGCCATGGCCGCCAAGACCCTGCAG
>JAYRTK010000188.1:0-6946 GCA_041919595.1 Lysobacteraceae bacterium | reverse complement strand
CGCGCATGCGGACGAGGACTACGTGCCCGCGTCGGGGACGCTGGTGCTGGCGCCCGGCGACACCGCCGCGACCATCGACATCGCGATCCGGGGCGATACGGAGGACGAACGCAACGAATCCTTCGAGGTCCTGCTCAGCTACGACATCGGTGGGCCAGCCGGCGCGGCGGCGGAGGTCGTGATCCTCACCGATGACGGTGGCCTCTACGGCATCCAGCCTTCGACGCTGCCGGACGGTGTCGTCGGCGAACGATACGATCAGGGCTTCTATCTCGACGGTCGTCCCGGCGCGGGTTTCGAGATCACGGCGGGCTCCCTGCCGCCGGGTGTCGAAAAGATCGTGGCCGGCTACAACGGACGGACCTACCTCGTCGGTGTGCCCACCACGATGGGCGGCTACACGTTCGAGGTCACCGCATTCGCCGACGCGACGCTCGATGTTCCGCTCGCCCGCCGCACCTACACGATCGTCATCGGCGGCAATCCGCTGATCCTGCCGCCCACCCCCCTGCCGACGGCGGCGTTCAGCGATCCCTACGATGTCACCCTGAATCCGGCCACCGGGGCGCTGCCGCCGTACCGTTATGCGCTGTCCGGCGGCGCGCTGCCGCCCGGTCTTTCGCTGAGCGAGAGCGGGAGGATCACGGGCGAGTCGAGCGGTTCGGGCACGTTCGCGTTCACGGTGACGGCGAGCGACAGCAGTCCGGGCGTTGCGCAGACCGCGAGCCGCGAGTACACGCTGCAGGCGCTGCCGCCGACGCTCACGATCGAGCCGCCGTTCCATTCGATGGACGGCACCGAGGGTCAGTCCTACAGCGTGCAGTTCGGCATGCGCGGCATCGGCACCGAGCCCTACACGTTCGCGATGGTGGCCGGCCAACTGCCGCCCGGTCTGGAACTGACCGCGGGTGGCGAAGTCGCGGGCGTCCCCGCGCAGTCGGGCGACTTCACCTTCACCCTCGGTCTGACCGACAGCACCTCATCGGTGCCGGCGACCACGAGCGCTGAATTCACGATCCGGATCGCGCGCTCGCCGCTGTCGTTCGGGCCGCCGGTGTTGCCGGATGCGGTCGTCGACACACCGTACGAGCAGCGGTTCGTCGCCAGCGGTGCGGTGGAGTGGTCATTGTTCCAGATCAGCGAAGGCGCGTTGCCGCCGGGGCTCGACCTGTACGACGACACGCTGTCGGGCACGCCGACCGAAACCGGCACCCATGCCTTCGCGATCACCGTGATGGATGCGCTCGCCAACACCTATACGCGCCGATACACGCTGGTGGTGGTCGCGTCGCCGCTGGTGTTCGATCCGGTCGCGCCGCAGGTGATCACCGCGGGCCGCGTGCACGCGCAGCCGCTGAGCGTGCGCGGCGGGGTGCGCCCGTATCGCTTCGAGATCGCGGGTGGTGCGCTGCCTGCGGGTCTGGGCATGAACGCCGATGGGCTGATCAGCGGTACGCCGACGGTCGCCGGTTCCTTCCATGCGCTCGTGACCGTGACCGACAGCGCGGGCACACCCGTGACCGTGCGCCAGGACCTGAACATCGCGGTGGCGTTGCCCGATGTGACGATCTTCACCGACCGGCTGCAGCCGGCGGCGCTCGGTGCGAGTTATGCGTCGACCCTGACCGCCGACGGTGGACAGAGTCCGTACACGTTCTCCCTGGCCGGCGGCGTGTTGCCCGCTGGCCTCGAATTGCGGTCGGACGGCCATCTCGTCGGCACGCCGCAGGAGGCGGGCACATTCGTGATCGCCATCGCCGCGCATGACAGCAGCGCGCCGTTCGGCCCGATCGTCGGCACGCGCGAATTCACGCTGGTGGTCGAACCGCCGCGTCTCGCGCTTTCGCCCGGCGTGCTGCCGACCGCGATCGAGGGCAGCGCCTATTCGGCGCAGATCGTCGCCGCCAACGGCGTCGCGCCCTATCGCTTCGAGCTGACCGCAGGCGCGTTGCCTGTCGGGTTGGCGCTGTCTCCCGAAGGCGTCATCGCCGGTGTCCCCGCCAGCAGCGTCGGCAGCGGCTTCGCGCAATACGACTTCGCGATCGGTGCCGTCGACGCGGAGGGGCGCACGATCGTCGTGCAATACCAGATCACCGCCACGCGACCGACGGCAACGACCGCGCCGGAGATCGTTCCGGAGGTCGTCGGGCGCAGCCTCGATGCATTGGCCGGCGCAATGATCGAAGTCGATCTGATCGAAGGTGCGCGCGGTGGTCCGTTCACTGCCGCGACGCTGGTATCGCTGACGCCCGCGGATGCGGGCAGCGCGCGTATCGAAGGCGAGAGTGGTCGTTATCGTCTGCGCTTCGTGCCCGCGGCGGGATTCTCCGGTCGCGCCGAAGCGACGGTCACGCTCGCCAACGCGACCGCGACCTCCACGCCGGCACGCATCGTCTTCGCCGTCGCGACGCGGCCGGATCCGACCCGCGACGCGCGCGTCGGCCGTCTGCTCGACGCGCAGATGCGGATCGCGCGCCGTTTCGCCGATGCGCAGATCGGCAATTTCCGCCAGCGTCTCGAACGTCTGCACGGCGCGCGCGAACCGGTCGGCTTCTCGAACGGACTGCGTGCGAGCTACGCGCAATCATGCGCGCGCGAGGTCGGCGCGCTGCCGGGCGGCGCCTGCGTGCGGCCGGCGTCGCCGCGCGTGCACGACATCCATCGCGCCGACGATCCGCAGCCGTTGTTCGGCCTGTGGGCAACGGGAACCGTGCGCGCAGCGAACCACGACGGCCGCAATGCCGCATCGGGTCTGGCGTTCGAGACCGATGGCGTCAGTTTCGGTGCGGACTATCGCGTCCGCGACACGGTCGCGTTCGGATTCGGCGTCGGCTATGGCCGCGATGGCGGCCTGCTGGACGATGCGCGCACGGCCTCGGATTCGCCGCTGCGCGGCGACGGCGAAGCGCTGACCGTGGCGCTCTACGCCAGTCTGCGTCCGGGCCAGCGCAGCTTCCTCGACCTGCTCTACGGCGAACAGACGCTCACCTTCGATCTGCGTCGCGCCGAGGGCGTCTCTGCCCGACGCAGCGGCACGCAGCGCTTCGCCTCGATCGCCGCGGGCGCGGAATTCGCGCACGGCGACTGGCGGTTCGCGCCGTACGCGCGGGTCGACGCCGCGCGCGCGACGTTCGCGCCCTACGCAGAATCGGGCGCCGCGGCGCAGGCGCTGGCCTACGACACGTTGCGGGTGGATCACTCGGGCGCGAACGCCGGGCTGCGGATCGACTATCGCCACGAAGCCGCATGGGGCGCGTTTGCCCCGCAGCTGCGGATGGAATACCGGCGTGAGTTCGATGCCGACGGTGCACAGCGTCTGCGCTATGCCGATGCCGCCGCGGGTGCCGACTACGCCGACCGGATCAATGGTTTCGGGCGCGACCGTCTGCGTGTGGATCTCGCCCTGCGATTCGAGACCCGCCGCCACTGGTCGTTCGGATTCGATGTGCACGCCGAGGCCGACGGCGACGGTCGTCGCGAGACCGGCGTGGCGCTGCGCCTGCAGAAGCGATTCTGATTGGCCGGCACGAGGGGGTGCCACCTGTCGGCGTCCGGTTGACGCTGCTCCGGCAGGGTCGATACCGTGCTCCGATTGCGGATGGCATGACCTCCGGATGCCCGTAACGCGATGCGTCGTCGCGGAGAGGGCGCTCACAAGGACAGCGGCGCGCAAAGGATGGGACATGGTCTGCAGCGGGCAGGGGAAGGGCGTCGCATTGGGTGGACGCTTGCGCTTCGATGGTGTTGCCGCAGGCGTGGCGCTGATGCTGGCAGCGCTGTGTTTGGCCGGATTCCCACTCGTTTCTTTGGCGCATGCCTCACCGCTGCCGTTCTGCTATCAGAAGCAGACCGGAGGGCAGCAGTGCTTCGATACGCTGGAGCTTGCGGAGCAGGCGATGCGCGCTGCGCCCGAGAATGCGGCGATCGCCTCGTTGCTGGAACCCGATCGGCCGATCCTGTTTCCGTTGTCGGGTACCGCCGAGTATGTCTACCGGGTCAAGGATCAATCGGCGCCCTCGGTATTCGGCCCCAGTTACATCGAACAAAACAGCAGCAACGGCATCGTCAGCGGAATGCATGGCTGCACGCCGGGCAGCGATCCGAATCTCCCGAGCGCCTGTCTGGACGAGCAGCAGCTCGCCGAGAACGTGGTGCAGGAGCTGCGGGCCGCGCGCCCCGACTGCAGCCATTCCGGCCCGGTGCTCGCCGCCGAACGTATCCCGCCCTACAAGGAAGTGCGCCATCGCAACAATGTCGTTTTCGGCAGCACCTACGGCGAGGTCGACTATGGTCCCCGTCTGTACAACGCCACGCGGGTCTGCAATGGCGTCTCGACCGTGTTCGACATCCGGATCTTCAAGGTCGAAACCTTCAGCTGTGCATCGGGTTACACCCGATTGGGCGACCTGATACCGAACGACGGCAATAACGACCTGACGCCGCATGCGCTGTGCCGCTACAACGGCACCGCGCGCAGGATCACCGGTCCGGTCCGCCAGGTGGCCAGCTGCAAGGCCAGTCCATACCCTTGTTATCCCGCCACCGGCGACAAGGCGCGCGTGGAGCCGGATTTCGAATTCGCCGGACGCAGCTTCGCCCGTTATTACCATTCGCTGCATCAGTTCAGGAACAACATCGGTTTCGCCATCGGCTGGACGCACACCTTCGGCGATCGGGTGTACGGGGCTCCAGGATCCACACCGGTTGCGGTGGTCGATGATGCCGGTCATTACGAAAGCTTCGTCCGGTTGTCGACCGGCCGTTATCGCGGCGAAAATTCCACCGACAAGGTGCTGGAGTTTCTCTCCTCGGGGAACGTGCGCTGGCGCCTGCGATTGCCGGACGGCGAGATCCGCGAGTTCGACGGCAATGGCCAGTTGTTGCGCGTCGCTCATCCCGCGGCCCCGCAACGGGACGTCGCGATGGGCTACGCCAGCGGATTGCTGACGACCGTCACCGACGGCCAGGGCCGTACGCTGCGCTTCGAATACAGTGCCGCGAAACTGTTGACCCGGATCGTGCTGCCGGATGGCGAAAGCATCGCCTACGGGCACGATGCCGACCGGAATCTCACCACCGTCGATTACGGCAACGGCAGTATCCGTCGCTATCACTATGCCGAGCCTGGCCTGATCGGCGACGCCAGCCAGCGCAATCACTTGACCGGTATCACATCGGAGACCGGAGAGCGCTTCGCCTCGTTCCGTTACGACGCGCTCGGGCGCGTGATCGAAAGTCGCGCGTTCGGGCCGCCGGACCATGTCACCACGGTGAGCTACGACAGCGATACCCAGGCGACGGTGAACGCCGCATCCGGAGAGCAGCGGATCCATACGATCCAGCCCGGCCTCTACCGCCGCATCACCGGCGTCCGCACTGCCGGTGATGCGACAGAGGACCAACAATCGTTCGATGCCGAAGGCCGCCTGCAACGCCGCACCGACCGTCTCGGCGTCCATACCGACTACGAATACCATCCGACCGATGCGTTTCTGTCCGCCGTGGTGGAGGCGGTCGGCAGACCGCAACAGCGGCGAACGGAGCTCGTCCGCGATCCGGCGGGCAACCGGCTTCTCGAGCGCCGTATCCGCGATGCCGCAGGGACGCTCAGGGCGCAGACGAACTGGAATTACAACGGTCGCGGGCAACGCATCAGTGCGATCGTCACCGATCCGGCCAGCGGCGCCACGCGCACGACCACGCTGACGTACTGCGAACCAGCCGATGTCGGTGCCGGGATCTGTCCGCTGGCGGGGTTGCCGATGTCGGTCGACGGCCCGCGCACGGACGTGGCGGATGTCGTGAGCTATCAATACCGGATGTCCGATCACCCCGACTGCGTGGCCGCGCCGGCGACCTGCGCCTGGCGGAAGGGCGACCTGTGGAAGACCACGAACGCGCTGGGCCAGACGGTCGAGATCCTCGCCCATGACGGTGCGGGCCGGGTGCGCTCGATCCGTGACGCGAACGGCGTCACCACCGAGATCGAGTACGACCCGCGCGGTCGGCCGATCGCGACGAAGATCCGCGGCACCGACGCCGGCAGCGAGAGCGACGACCGCATCGCACGCATCGAGTACTGGCCCGATGGCGCGGTGAAGAAGACGATCCAGCCGGATGGCGCGTTTCTGCTGTTTGATTACGACGACGCGCGGCGGCTGACCACGATCGTCGACAACGACGGCAATGCGATCGTCTACACGCTGAACGCGTCGGGCGAGCGGACGAAGGAGGAGGTTCTGGATTCTTCCGGTGCGCTGCGACGCACGCTGGCGCGCAGCTACAACGCGCTCGGCCAGCTGACCGCGATCCGCGACGCTCGCGCGCAGACCCCGAACGGCAGCGGCGGCTACCTGTATCCGGCCACGATGGCTTACACCTACGACCCCGAGGGCCGGCTCGATCTGGCCACCGATGCGCTCGGACGGCAGACCGACCACGACTACGATGCGCTGGGCCGGCTCACGCGCAGCCTGCAGAACGCGACTGCGGCCACGACCGCGCCCGACCGTGCCGAGATCGTCAGCGAATACGATGCGCTCGACCGGACGACGCGGGTGATCGACCCCAACGGCCTGCACACGACCTACGGCTACAACGCCTTCGGCGATCGGTTGCAGCAGACCAGCCCGGATACCGGCATCACCACGTCGAGCCACGACGGCACCGGCCACCCGACACAGACCACCGATGCCGACGGCCGCCAGCGCACGTTGACCCACGATGCGCTCGGCCGTGTCACCGCGGTGAGCTACCCGCAGGACACGACGCTCAACGAGACCTACGTCCACGACATCGCGCAGAGCGACTGCACCGCCGACGAATCCTTCCTCGTCGGCCGGCTCGCGAAGATGACCGACGGCTCGGGCAGCACGACGTACTGCTACAACAGCTTCGGTGATCTCACGCGCAAGGTCCAGCGCACCCTGGGCAAGACCTTCGTGCT
>JAYRTK010000187.1:0-7020 GCA_041919595.1 Lysobacteraceae bacterium | reverse complement strand
CCCCGCGGATCGCCGCGGGCCGCGCGCTGGCCGGCATCGTCCATGCCTGCATCGATGTGTCCGATGGCCTGCTCGCCGATCTCGGTCATGTCTGCCGCGCCAGCCGCGTCGGCGCGAGGGTCGACATCGACGCCTTGCCGGCTTCGGAAGCACTGCGCGCGTCCGTCGATCGCGACACGCTGCGCGCCCTGCAGGCCGCGGGCGGCGACGATTACGAACTGTGCTTCTCCGCGCCGAAGACCGCGCGCCTCGCGATCGCCACGCTGGAAATGGCAACGGATGTGCCGATGACCCGGATCGGCGTCGTCACCGCGGAGGCGGGGCGGGTCGAGGCGGTCGATCGCGATGGTGCGTCATGGGCGCCGCCGCATCGCGGCTATCAGCATTTCGGCGATTGAACGATCGTCGCGCGGAACGCGGCCTCACGTCGATGCGAACACCGCGCGCACCTGCTCGCGCAGCGCCGGCACCGCATCGCGTTCGAACCACGGATTCTCGCGGAACCAGCGGATGTTGCGCGGGCTGGGATGCGGCAGCGCGAAGAACCGGGGCAGGTAGTCGGGATACGCCGCCACGGTTGCGGTCAGCGTGGCGCGGCGCCGCGCGCCGAGGAAATACGCCTGCGCGTACTGCCCGATCAGCAGGGTGAGGCGCACGTTCTCCAGCATCGGGATCAGCCGCGGATGCCAGGTCGCGCGGCATTCCGGTCGCGGCGGCGCATCGCCGGCCCCCTGTTTGCCCGGATAGCAGAATCCCATCGGCACGATCGCGATCCGGGCCGTGTCGTAGAAGGTGTCCGGCGTCATCTGCAGCCAGTCGCGCAGGCGTTGGCCGCTGGCGTCGTCCCAGGGGATCCCGCTCGCATGCACCTTCGTGCCGGGCGCCTGACCGACGATCAGCAGCTTCGCGGTCGCGCTCGCGCGTAGCACCGGACGCGGGCCCAGCGGCAGATGCGCTTCGCACTGCCGGCAGGCGCGGATCTCGCCGAGCAGCGCGTCCAGCGTGCGGCTCACGGCAGCAGCTTGCCCGGATTGAGGATGCCGTCGGGATCGAAGACCGCCTTCACCTGACGCATCAGCGCCAGGGTCGGCGCATCGATCGCCTGCGGCATGAAATCGCGCTTGGCCAGGCCGATGCCGTGTTCGCCGGACAGCGTGCCGCCCAGCGACAGGGTCAACGCGAACACCGCGGCCATCGCCGCCTGCGCGCGTTCGCGCTGCGCGGGATCGGCCGGGTCGTACATCAGATTCACGTGCAGGTTGCCGTTGCCGGCATGACCGAAGCAGACGATGGTGAGGGTGTGCTCGCGCGCGATCGCGCGGACGCCGGCGACCAGCGCCGGAATGCGCGAGACCGGCACCACCACGTCCTCGTTGATCTTGCCGGGCGCCAGCGCGCGCAGTGCCGGCGACAGCGCCTTGCGCGCGGCCCACAGCCGCTCGCGCGCGCGCTCGTCGGGTGCGAGTTCGACGCCGAGGCAGCCGTCGCCGTCGGCGGCCCGGCGCAGAGCGTCGGCGGCCGCGGGCAGGGTGCGCGCATCGCCGTCGGCTTCGATCATCAGCAGCGCGCCGGCCTGCGCGAGGGGCGCAGCGGCGGCCAGGTCGCCGTCGCCGCCGCTCGCGCGCATCTGCGCGCGCGCCAGGCGCAGCGCGGTGTCGTCCATGAATTCCAGCATCGACGGCGTTTCCGGTTGCGCCATCAACCGCGCGACCGCATCCGCGGCGGCATCGACATCGCGGTAGAACGCACGCAGCGCGGCGCGCGCGGACGGCAGCGGCGTCAGTTTCAGCGTGGCCTCGACGATCAGCGCGAGCGTGCCCTCGCTGCCGACCAGCAGCCGCTGCAGGTCGTAGCCGGTCGCGCCCTTGGTGGTGGCGCTGCCGCAATGGATGACGTCGCCCGCGCCGGTGACCGCGGTCAACGCGAGCACGTTGTCGCGGCTGGCGCCGTATTTCACCGCGCGCGGCCCGCCGGCATTGCAGGCGAGATTGCCGCCGATCGTGGCGTAGTCGGCGCTGGTCGGGTCCGGTGGCCAAAACAGGCCATGCGGCCGCAGCGCACGCTGCAGTTCGCCGTTGAGCACGCCGGGTTCGACCACCGCGCAGCGGTCGCCGGGACGCACGGCGAGGATCCGCTGCATGCGTTCGAACGAGACCACCACGCCGCCGGCCACCGGCACCGCGGCTCCGGTGGTGTTGGTGCCGCGACCGCGCGCGATCAGCGGCACCCGATGCGCACGGCAGGCGCGGACCAGCGCGACGACCTGATCCGTCGTCGTCGGCAGTGCCACCGCGTCCGGCATCGCCTGCCGGCGCGAGTTGTCGTAGCCGTAGGTCAGGCGTTCGCCGGGATCGGTGCGGAAGCCGTCGCCGAGTCGTTCGGCGAGCGTGCGGACCAGATCGGCGGGCAGGACGGTCATGGCCGGATTGTAGGGCGGAGTCCCGCCCATCGTCGGACGCCGCACAGCCCGGCCGCGACGCCCAGCGCCGGCAGCCAGACCCATTGCAGCTCCGACCACAGCACCGCCAGTCCGCGCGCGCTGAAGAACCCGACGCCGATCGGCGACACCGCGACCGGCCGCCACGGTGCGAAGAAGCGCTCGTGCGACCACGGCCACAGCAGCGCGACGCCGAGTCCGCCGCTGGTCAGCGCATCCAGCAGCGGGTGCGAGGCGGTGCAGAAGGCGAGGAACCCGAACGCCCGCCCGCGCGTCGTCCGCAGCCACGGCGCGCTCATCGCCCCGAGCAGGCCGACCGCCAGCGCGATCGCCAGCGAATGGCTGGCGCCGCGATGGCCGAACTGATCGGCGTAGGCGATGCCGAGCCTGAACGCGGCGGTGTCGAAGTCCGGCAGGATCGAGACGAACGCGCCGGCCGCGATCAGTCGCGGCGACAGGGCCTTGCGACCGAACGCGAGACCCAGCGCGAGCGGCACGGCAACGTGGGTGAAGATGGTCGGCATCGTGTTCCGGCGGAACCTTCCGGTGTGCGCTCAGAGATCGTCCGCGCGGAACGCATCGCGCAGCCATGCGAACTCCGGCGCCTCGGCGTCCCCGCTGGCGTCGATCACGTCGAAGCGACAGGGCAGGCGCGCGTAGTCGCGGTGTCCGGCCAGGAAGAGTTCGGCGGCGAGCACGGTCCTGCGGCGTTTCGCGGCGCCGATCGATGCCGCGCCCCCGCCGAAACCGCCGGCGCTGCGCCGGTAACGCACCTCGACGAACACCAGCGTGTCGCCGTCGCGCATGACCAGATCGAGTTCGCCGCCGCGGTAGTTCGCGTTGGCCGCGATCGGTGCAAGGCCCTGGCGTTGCAGGAAATCGCCCGCGAGCGCTTCGATGCGCGCCCCCTGCGCGCGCCGGCTTTCAGTCGCCACTGTGGGCGAGGACGATGATCTGGCCGTTGCTGAAGGTCGACCATGCCGGGCTGCGCACGATGTTGCCGAAACCGTCGATACGCAGGGTGCCGGTAGCGCCGTCGACCTTGCCGTTGGCATCGCCGGCGAGACGCTCGAGATACCCGGTGAGCAGCCAGGCGTCGTAGCCGAAGGCGAAGAGTTTCGCCGCCGGACCGCGCGCGGTGTTCAGGCCCTTGCCGGTGGCGTCGGCGGGCGGCAGGCCGGGCAGGCCCTGCACGGTCCAGGTTTCGGCGGGGAAGGCGATGCCGTCCAGCGCCTTGTCCTGCTCGGGCTTGCCGGTGCCCGACAGCAGCTGCGCGGTGGCCACGCGCGGTTTCGCGCCGAGCCCGGCGGCGTCCAGTTGCGGCGCCATCGCGCGCGCCTGCGCGCCCTTCAGCGCGAAGAACACGGCGTCGACGCCGCCTTCCTTCTGCGTGGCGGCCTGCAGTGCGACGCTGCTGTCCGCCGGCTTCTCGGCGATGGTCAGGGTTTCGACCACGGTGCCGCCGCGACTGGAAAGATGCTCGCGGAACGCGGCGACGCTGCGGCGCATGCCGTCGTCGTTGCCGACCAGCACCAGCACGCGCCGTGCCTTGCGCGCGACCAGGAACTCGGCGGCGGCGATACCGTCGTCCTCGGGCGCCAGCGCGAAACTGGCGTGGCCGTTCGGCAGCGTCGCCGGGCCGCGGTTGAGGGCGAGCACCGGCACGGTCAGCGACGTGTCCCTGAACAGCGCGCCGACTTCGTCGCGGCCGAGCGGGCCGATGACGTAGTCCGCGCCTTCGCCGGTGGCCTTCTGGTAGGCGGCGATTGCGCCGGCAGGCGTGCCGGTGGTGTCGTAGAAGACGATGTCGGGGCGTTGCCGATGCTCGCCGTAGTAGCCGGCGAGCAGGCCGTCGCGTACCGGCGAGGCGGCGGTGGCCAGATTGCCCGTCAGCGGCAGCAGCACCGCCAGTTTGCGCGGCGGTCGATAGCCGTCGCGGTCCGCCGGCGGACGGTCGCCGGCGACGAAACGCCATTCGCCCTCGCGATCGAACGGGCGCGGCAGCGGCAGCCCGCGACGCAGCAGCTCGCGGCCGACGAAGTTGTACAGCGGATCGCCCTGGCCCAGCATCGCGGCCTCGGTGCTCAGGGTGGCATTGTCCAGACCCGCGATCAGGCGCTCGATCTCGTGGCCCATGTCGGTGCGCGCCTGCCCGGACAGGGTCTGGTGGTTCTTCGCCAGTGCCGAGGCCTGGACGATGGCGGGATTCGACCGGAAGGCCGTCGGCTTGTTCGGTTTGGTCTGGGTGGGGACGCAGGCGGACAGGCCCAGGGTCATCAGACCCGCGCACAGCAGCCCGGAACACCACCTCGCCATCGCTTTCCGCTTCGTCGACATCGCCGCAACCTGAGAGGGAACGGCTACGATTCTACCTGCACGACCCTACCCGTCCACGCCGAAGCCGAGCAACCGCCCGCCATGTCCAATTCCGCCGCCGCGGGCGCCGCCGCACGTCCCGGCACGCTTCATGTCGTCGCGACCCCGATCGGCAATCTCGGCGATCTGTCGCCGCGGGCGCTCGAGACCCTGCGCGGCGTGGCCGCGATCTGCGCCGAGGACACCCGCCATACCCGCCAGTTGCTGGCGCACTACGGCATCGAACAGAGCCTGATCGCGCTGCACGAGCACAACGAGGCCGGCCTGGCCGAGCGCATCGTCGCGCGCCTGCGGGCCGGCGAGTCGCTGGCGCTGGTGTCCGATGCCGGCACGCCCCTGGTCAGCGACCCCGGTTACCGCCTGGTCGCCGCCGCCCGCGCTGCCGGTCTGCGGGTCAGCCCGATCCCCGGTCCCAGCGCCTTGATCGCCGCGGCCAGCGGCGCCGGGGGGCCCCGCGCCCGCGTCGCCGTCGAGGGGTTCCTGCCGGCCAAGGCCGGCGCCCGTCGCGAGCGCCTCATGCGGCTGGCCGGCGAAGTGCGCACCCTGATCTTCTACGAGTCCTCGCATCGCATCGAAGAGACCCTCGCCGATGCCGTCGCCGCGTTCGGCGCCGACCGCCCGGCGGTCATCGCCCGCGAGCTGACCAAGCTGTTCGAAACCGTGCTCGACGGCCGCCTGGCCGACCTGCATGCCCGCGTCGTCGCCGACGCCGACCAGCGCAAGGGCGAATTCGTCCTGCTGATCCAGGGCGTCACCGACGAAGCCGAGGCGCAGCTCGCCGAGGGCCGTCGCGTCTACGCGACACTGATCGAACACCTGCCGCCGTCGACGGCGGCGAAGCTGGCCGCGGAGCTGACCGGGGCGCCGAGGAAGGCGTTGTACGGGGCGATGGGCTGAGCGGCCATCGTCAACCGGCACCCGCCGCAAAGGTCATGCCGACCATCGTCGGATCCGCCATCACCACCCGGTTCCGTCCCTGCGCCTTGGCCTCGTACAGCGCGCGGTCCGCGCGGATCAGCAACTGATCGAAGTTGTCGTCGTCCGGCGAGAGACATGCGACCCCGACGGAGGCGGTGGGGGCGATGAGCTCGTCGCCGCAGTGCACCGCCACGCCGGCGATGGCGTTCCGGAGACGTTCGGCGGCGGCCTGCGCGTGCGGCGGATCGATGCCCTTGAGCAGCACCGCGAACTCTTCGCCGCCGTAGCGGCCCAGCAGGTCGGAATCGCGGCAGGCCGAGCGCATCGCCGCGGCCACGGCCTTCAGCGTCTCGTCGCCGATCGCGTGTCCGAACCGGTCGTTGATGCGCTTGAAATGGTCGATGTCGATGATCGCCACCGCGAATGCAGGGCCTTTCGCGTCGCCGCGTGCATCGTCCACGGCGCGCTCGCCGGCCTCGGTGAGGTAGCGGCGACTGTGCACGGACGTCAGGAAGTCGGTGGAGGCCGCGATTTCCATCTCGCGTCCGCGCTCGCGCATCATCGCCGCGTACTTGCGCTGCTGCAGGTAGAGCGCCACCACCACGCCGAGCGTGCACAGCGCGAGCAGCCCGGCCAGCAGCGTGAAGCGGAAGCGGTTCTCGTTCGCCGCGGCGCGCACACGCTCGGTCTCGGCGTTGGCGTTGGCGTGCGCCAGCGCGGCGTCGCTCTCGGCGTAGCGCAGGCGTTCCTCGAAATCCGCGGCGGCCGCCTCGCGTTCGATGCGATTGGTCCGGTCGCCGAGTTCGATCAGGCGCGCGATCGATTCGGGCAGCGTCTCCGGTGCCGTGCCGTCGAGCTGCAGGTCGACGATCGCGCGCACAGTGCGCAGTTCGTCCTGTTGCAGGTTCAGTGCGGAGAAGGCGTCGCGCGCCTTGCGATACAGCGCCAGCGCCGCGTCGTCGTCGCCACGGATGTGCAGTGCCTGCGCCCTGGTTTCGTAGCCGAGACCGTGAAGTTGCGTGTTGCGCAACCGGTCGCCGATGTCGCCGATGCGTCGCCCCAGGTCCTCCACCGCATCGGCATCGCGCAGTGCGCGCGCCGCGCGCGCTTCCTCCAGCAGCACTTCCGCGGTCAGCTTCGGATCGCGATTGGTCGGCAGGATGGTCTTTATATGGACGCCTCCCGATTGGCAAGACAGTCTTGGGGTAGCGATGACAAGTAGGTTGCAGCTTTATATCCGGCTTTGGTGCGGTCTGAATTGCTTCCCGCGAGCCTCAATGGTTTCCGCT
>JAYRTK010000186.1:0-7037 GCA_041919595.1 Lysobacteraceae bacterium | reverse complement strand
GGGCGCGACCCTCTCGGCGCGGGTGATCGACCGGATCGCCGCCCGCGGTTACGTCGATGCCTTCGTCGGCATCGCCGGTGGATTCCGCGGGCTCTGGTCCTGCGGCACGTATCCGTTCAATGTCGTCACCAGCACCTGCGGCTACTGGGGGCTCTCGGTGAACAGCCCGTTGCTCAACGGGCTTTCGGGACGCACGTTCGGTGGGCGCATGTATTCGATGAAATCGTGGACCGATCAGGTCGTCTGCGCGACCGGCGTCTGCACCGTCGGAGGCGTGCACAGTTCACAGATCGCGGGCGAAACCGCGAGCTACAGCTTCGCCACCGGGCATTTCGGCCTGCTGACGAACACCGCGGTCTTCCAGGCCGATCTGATCCGTTGACGTCCCTCGCGGATGGCCCTCGCGCCGTCGCCGCTTGCGGCACGGTGCGCTTGTGTGATTTATTGGTGGCTCGATCATCAGGGATGACAGCGATCGATCGGCGTGTCCGCCACTGCGCGGACGCCGCCGTTGGGTCGCGATCCCGACAAGGACGTGAAGGGGACTCATGTACGGCGTCATTTTCGATTTTCTGCGCACCTACGTCATCGAACGCCACGGCGGTCGCGCCACCTGGGACGCATTGCTCCAGGAATCCGGCATCGGCTACAAGGTGTATTTCCCGGTCGCGCAGTATCCGGACGAGGAAATCGTCAACCTCGCCACGACCGCGTCGCGCATGCTGAATGTGCCGTTGCCTGCGGTGCTGGAAGATTTCGGCAACTTCGTTGGCCCCTCGCTGGTCACTTACTACGAGATGTTCGTGCGGCCGGAGTGGAGGACCTTCGAAGTGCTGGAGAACGCCAGTTACAAGATTCACGACGCCATCCACAAGCACAATCCCAAGCGCAATCCGCCTGAACTGCGGACCTTCCGCCAGGGCGAGGACCGGATACTGCTGACCTATCACTCCGAACGCCGGCTGTGCTTCGTGGCCAAGGGCATCGTCCGCGGTCTCGCGCTGAAATACGGCGAAGACATCGAGATCCGCGAGACCCAGTGCATGCACTACGGTGCGGAGCGTTGCCACTTCGAGATCGTCCGCCGGAGCAACGGGGCGATGACCTAGCGGCGGGGCGTGACGCACGCCCGCCGCCATCGGTGCCGTCGCGCCGCCGCGTGCCTCCCTCCGCAGGCGGCCGCGCCGGCCGGCGTCGGTTTCCGTCGCGAACCCGTTTTCAGAGGGCATTCTTCCCGTTTCCAGAGGCGCGGCCTCGGCAGCAGGGGGGGCGATACGGTAAGGTAGCAGGCTGTCCGTTTCCCACGCCTGCCGCCCGTGTCCGCCGAGCCCGTCATCGCTGAGCCCGCTCAGTACACCCCCCGATCCGTCGAAACCGCCGCCCAGACCTTCTGGCGCGACCACCGCGCTTTCGAGGTCGACGAGACCTCGGACAAGCCCAAGTATTTCTGCCTGTCCATGCTGCCGTACCCGTCGGGCGCGCTGCACATGGGCCATGTGCGCAACTACACGATCGGCGATGTGGTCAGCCGTTTCCGGCGGATGACCGGCCACAACGTCCTGCAGCCCATGGGCTGGGACGCTTTCGGCCTCCCGGCCGAGAACGCCGCGATCAAGAACAAGACCGCGCCGGCGAAGTGGACCTACGCCAACATCGATCACATGCGCAGCCAGTTGCAGTCGCTGGGCTATGCGATCGACTGGTCGCGCGAATTCGCCACCTGCCGTCCGGACTACTATGTCCACGAACAGCGCATGTTCGTGCGACTGATGAAGAAGGGGCTGGTGTACCGGAAGAATTCGGTGGTGAACTGGGATCCGGTCGACCAGACCGTGCTCGCCAATGAGCAGGTCATCGACGGCCGCGGCTGGCGCTCCGGCGCGGTGGTCGAGAAGCGCGAGATCCCGCAGTGGTTCCTGAAGATCACCGCCTACGCGCAGGAACTGCTCGACGGCCTCGACGCGCTGCCGGGTTGGCCGGACTCGGTCAAGACGATGCAGCGCAACTGGATCGGCCGCAGTGAAGGCCTGGAAATCCAGTTCCGCGTGGACGGCGAGGATGCGCCGCTGACCGTCTACACCACGCGGCCCGATACCCTGATGGGCGTGACCTTCATCAGCATCGCGGGCGAACATCCGCTGGCGCTGAAGGCCGCCGAATCGAATCCGGCGCTGGCGGCGTTCCTGGCCGAGCTGCGGCAGGGCGGCGTGTCCGAAGCCGAGCTGGAGACCCAGGAAAAACGCGGCATGGCCACCGGCCAGTGGGCGATCCACCCGGTCACCGGCGAGGACGTGCCGATCTATGTCGCCAACTTCGTGCTGATGGGCTACGGCACCGGCGCGGTGATGGCCGTGCCCGCGCACGATCAGCGCGACTGGGAGTTCGCCAAGGCCTACGGCCTGCCGGTGAAACCGGTGATCGTGCCGGCGACGGTGCGCGATGCGCTGGCCGAGATCGCCACCCACGTCGCCGATCATGACGATCCCATGGCCGTCGCGCTGGGCGCGCATGCGCCGGTCGACGTGATCGAGATCGACGCCGCGGTCGCGGTGGTGCGCGATTACTTCGAGGGCATCGAACAGCGCGCGGCGCAGACCGAGCGTGGCCTGCTGATCAATTCCGGCGAATACGACGGCCTGGATTTCGAGGGTGCGCTCAATGCGCTGGCCGCACGCTTCGAAGCCGAGGGCACCGGCGCGCGCAAGGTCAATTTCCGCCTGCGCGACTGGGGCGTGAGTCGCCAGCGCTACTGGGGCTGCCCGATCCCGGTGATCTATTGCCCGACCTGCGACGCGGTGCCGGTGCCGGAAGACCAACTGCCGGTGGTGCTGCCGGAGGACGTGGCGGAAGCCTTCGCCAGCGGTGCCGTGATCTCGCCGATCAAGGCCGATCCCGCGTGGCGGAAAACGACCTGCCCGCAATGCGGCGGCCCGGCGGAGCGCGAGACCGACACCTTCGACACCTTCATGGAGTCGAGTTGGTACTACGCGCGTTACACCTCGCCGGGTGCGAGCGAGATGGTCGACGGACGCGCGAAATACTGGACGCCGGTCGACCAGTACATCGGCGGCATCGAGCACGCGATCCTGCACCTGCTGTACTTCCGCTTCTATCACAAGCTGCTGCGCGACGAAGGCCTGGTCGACAGCGACGAGCCGGCCGTCAACCTGCTGTGCCAGGGCATGGTGATCGCGGAAACGTTCTATCGCGACAACGCCAACGGTTCGAAGGAATGGTTCAATCCGGCGGATGTCGACGTGACCCGCGACGACAAGGGTCGCATCAACGGCGCGATCCTGCGCGCGGACGGCCAGCCGGTGCACATCGGCGCGGTCGAAAAGATGGCCAAGTCGAAGAACAACGGCGTCGACCCGCAGGTCATGGTCGATAAATACGGCGCCGATACCGTGCGCCTGTTCTCGATGTTCGCGGCGCCGCCGGAACAGTCGCTGGAGTGGAACGAGGCCGGCGTTGAAGGCATGTCGCGCTTCCTGCGCCGCTTCTGGCGCGAAGTGACCACGCATGCGTCGCAGCCGGATCATCCGGAGATCGATCCGGCCGCGCTGAACGCCGCGCAGAAGACGATGCGTCGGCAACTGCACGAGGCGATCCAGAAGGTCGGCGACGACTATGGTCGCCGCTACAGTTTCAACACCGCGATCGCCGCGCTGATGGAACTGCTCAACCACGTCTCGAAGTTCGACGACATGAGCGACCAGGGTCGCGCGGTGCGTCACGAAACCCTGCAGACCATGGTCCTGCTGCTCAATCCGGTGACCCCGCATGTCTGCCACCATCTGTGGCAGGTGCTGGGCAATGCCGAGGCCCTGCTGGAGGACATCGCGTTCCCGCAGGCCGATCCGGCCGCGCTGGTGCGCGACGCGGTGACCCTGGCGGTGCAGGTCAACGGCAAGCTGCGCGGCACGATCGAGGTCGGCGTGCAGGCGGCGAAGGACGAGATCGAGGCCCAGGCCCTGGCCGAACCCAACGTCGCCCGGTTCATGGAGGGGATGGCGGTGAAGAAGATCATCATCGTGCCCGGCAAGATCGTGAACGTCGTCGTCGCCTGACGGCGACGCTTGCCCGCCCCCTCCGCCTCCGCCAGACTGCGCCCATGACCATCGCCCACGCCCGCGCCGCCCGTATCGTTCTCGCCGTCCTGCTCGCCGCGGCCGTGTCCGGTTGCGGCTTCCATCTGCGCAGCGCGCTGGTGTTGCCGGCGGACCTCGGCCCGGTCGCGGTGACCGCGGTCGACCCCTACAGCCCGCTGGCGGACACCCTCGCGCGCTCGCTGGAACGCACCGGGGCCACGCCCGCCGCGGCCGATGCCGTCGAGGGCGCGACCCGGCTGGAAATCCTGTCCGAGAAGTGGGCCGACCTGCCGATCGCGGTCGATGCCCAGGGCCGCGCCCAGGAATACAGCCTGCGCTACGCCGTGGTGTTCCGCCTGCGCAAGGGCGACGAGACCATGATCGTGCCGCAGCAGGCCGTGGAACTGTCGCGCGACTACATCGCGCCGCCCGCCGATTCGATCGGGCGCAGCAGCGAACGCGAGCTGCTGGTCGGCGAAATGCGTCGCGACATGAGCGCGACGATCCTGCGTCGCATCGACGCGGCCCTGCGCGCCTCGACCAAGGCGCCCTGAGCGCGGCGGACGCGCCCGCGACCCGATGGAACTCACTCCGGAACGCCTGATCGCGCAGCTCGATGGCGAGCCGCTGCGGCCGGTCTATCTGATCGCCGGCCCCGAGCCGCTGCGCGTGCTCGAAGCCGCCGATGCGGTGCGCGCCCGGGCCCGCGACGAAGGCATCGCCGAGCGCGAAGTGTTCGATGCCGACGGCCGCGATTTCGACTGGAACCAGTTGGCGCAGAGTGTCGGCGCGATGAGTCTGTTCGCTTCGCGGCGGCTGATCGAGGTGCGCATGCCGTCGGCCAAGCCGGGCAAGGACGGCGCCGAGGCGATTTCGGAGTTCTGTGCGCAACCGCCGGCCGATGTCGTGTTGCTGATCACCGGCGACGACTGGAGCCGCCAGCACGGCGGCAAGTGGAGCGAAGCGGTCGCCCGCGTGGGTCATCACGCCATCGCCTGGGGGCTGAAACCGCATGAGCTGACCGACTGGGTCGAACGTCGCCTGCGCGCGCGCGGCCTGCGCGCGGATCGCGATGCGGTGGAACGGCTGGTCGAACGCGTCGAAGGCAATCTGCTCGCCGCCGCGCAGGAAATCGACAAGCTGGCGCTGCTGTCCGACGGTCAGCCGATCGATCTGGCACGGATGGAGTCCTATGTCGCCGATGCCGCGCGTTTCGACATCTTCCGCCTGCTCGACGCGGCGCTGAACGGGCAGGGCGCGCAGGCGCTGCGCATGCTGCACGGTCTGCGCGCCGAGGGCGAGGCGGTGCCGGCGCTGATGGGCATGCTGGTGATGGAGCTGCAGCGCGTCGCCGCGCTGGCCCGGGTCAACGCCAAGGGCGGCAATCTCGCCGCCGAATTCAAGGCGCAGCGGGTGTGGGATTCCAAGCAGGCGGTATATCGCCGCGCGCTGCAGCGTCACGACGCGCCGCGCTGGGAGCGGCTGGTGATCGAGGCGGGGCGGGTCGACCGCATCGCCAAGGGCCGGCCGCGGATCGGCGAGGAACCCGGCGACGCCTGGCTGGCGCTGGAGCGTCTGCTGCTGGCGATGGCCGAGCCGCGCGGCGCGCGTCTGCTGTCCAGACGCGGCGTCGGCTGAGCCCGTGATGCTCCTGCGCGCGTTCTACGGCGGTACCTTCGACCCCGTGCACAACGGGCACCTGGCCATCGCCCGCGCCGTGCGCGATGCCCTGGGCACCACGATCTGGCTGATGCCCGCCGCCGACCCGCCGCACCGCACCGTGCCCGGTGCCAGTGCCGAACACCGCGCGGCGATGCTCGATCTCGCGATCGAGGGGCAGGCCGGGTTGCGTGTCGATCGCCGCGAACTCGACCGTCAGCAGCGCACGCCCGAGACGCCGAGCTACACCGTCGATACCCTGCGCGAACTGCGGGCGAAGTTCGGCGATCAGGCGCCGCTGGCGTTCGTCATCGGCGCCGACAGTCTGCATGGCTTCGCCGGCTGGAAGGAACCCGAAGCCCTGATCGCGGGTGCCCACTGGATCGTGGCCGAACGACCGGGCAGTGCGCTGGACGAACACCTGCCGCCGCCCGTGGCCCGGCTGGTCGGCAGTCGTTGGACCCTCGATCCGGCGGCCCTGCGCGCCAGTCCGGGAGGCCGCCTGCTGAGGCTGCGCCAGCCGCTGCAGCCCGAGTCCGCCACCCAGATCCGGCGCCGGATCGCCGCCGGCGAGACCTGGCACCACCTGTTGCCGCTGCCGGTGGCCCGCTACATCGTCGCGCATGGTCTCTACGGCAGCGTGCCGGTGACCGTCCAGCGGCCCGTCGGGCCGCCCGGGGCGCCGGGGCTATAATCCCCCTCATTCCACGCGAGGACCGCTCTTGTCCAGTTCCAGCAATGCGCACGTGATCAAGACCGTGCTGCCCAAGCCCGCACCCTCCGCCCAGGCCCTGCTCGGCCAGGTCCGGGTCGCGGTCGAAGACCTCAAGGCCAAGGACGTGGTCGAGATCGATGTCCGCGGCAAGACCAGCGTCTGCGATTACCTGGTGATCGCTTCCGGTACGTCGACCCGTCACGTCAAATCGATCGCCGACGAAGTGGTGCGCAAGGTCAAGGACCTCGACGTGCTGCCGCTCGGTGTCGAAGGCGAGCGCGAAGCCGAATGGGTGCTCGTCGACCTCGGCGATGTCGTCGTCCACGTCATGCTGCCGCGGGTGCGCGAGTTCTACGCCCTGGAGCGGTTGTGGACGGTGGGCGACCAGCCGCCGGACCGCGGCGACGAGGCCTGACGCCGCCGGGACGCGCCGCATGAGCGATCCCTACAACAGCGTCCCGGGCGATCGGTCCGCGCCACCGTCGTCCGCGCCGCCGCCGGTGCCTTCGACGCGCGCCGCCGGCATGCCCGCGCTGAGCGATGCGATGGTCACCACCGCCTTCGAGTTGCCG
>JAYRTK010000185.1:0-7047 GCA_041919595.1 Lysobacteraceae bacterium | reverse complement strand
GCTGTTCTCGGTGTTCGGCGTGTTCTGGCTGTTCTGGCTCACCGGCACCGAGTTCAACATCATGGCCTTCATCGGCATCCTGGTGCTGATGGGCGTGGTGGTGAACAACGGCATCGTGATGATCGAGCACATCAACAATCTGCGACGGCGCGGCATGAATCGCACCGATGCGTTGGTGGAGGGCAGCCGCGAGCGGCTGCGCCCGATCCTGATGACGATGGGCACGGCGATCCTGGCGATGGTCCCGATCGCGCTGTCGACGCCGAGCAGCGGCAACGAGATTTCGTACTATCCGATGGCCCGCGCCATCGCCGGCGGTCTCGCGTTCTCGACCGTGGTCAGTCTGCTGTTCCTGCCGACGATCTACGCCGTGCTCGACGATCTGCGCGCCGCCACCGCACGCACGATCGCACGCGCGCGCGGTCGCGGCGGCGCATCGGCGGCCGCGGTCGCGGCGCTCAAGCCGGATTGAGGTCGGGCGCGATTGCCAAGGCGCGTCGGCGGACGCGACAATCCACGACACGGAACAGGATCGAAGGAATCGGCATGCTGGTCGTACACATCGTGGCTGGACTGATCGCGCTGATCGCAGGCGCCATCGCCATGATCGCCCGCAAGGGCGGTCGCCTCCATCGCAAGAGCGGCATGGTGTTCGTGTTCGCGATGCTGGCGATGACCACGGCCGCGGTCGTGTTGGCCTTCCTGGAGCCCGTCCTGCGATCGGTGATCGTCGGCGGACTGACCTTCTATCTCGTGATCACGTCGCTGTTCGCGGTGCGCAGCCCGGCACCCGGCAAGCGCTGGCCCGACCTGGCCGCGCTGGCGCTGGGTCTGCTGGTCGCGTCCACGGCGATGTACTTCGGGTTCGAAGCGGCAGGGCAGGTCGGCGCGGGCGGCGGCGAAGAAGCCGCCGAATCGGCGATCGGCTTCTTCGTGTTCGGCGGCGTGGCGGTGTTCGCGGTGCTGCTGGATGTGCGCATGCTCATCGCGGGTGGCATCCGCACCGCGCATCATCGTCTCGCGCGTCATCTGTGGCGCATGAGCTTCGCGTTCTTTCTCTCGACGACGTCGCTGTTCTTCGGCCAGGCCGATATCTTTCCCGAGCCGGTGCGGCAGATGAAATACCTGTCGATTCCGGTGTTGACCGTTTTCTTCCTGATGTTCTTCTGGCTCGGCCGGGTGCTGTTGCTCAAGCGCTATCGGCGGCCGTTGCCGATGCCCTGAGCCGTACCGGGCGGGTGCGCCCCGCTCAGCCGATCAGCTTGCCCAGCATCCTGGCGCCGCCGGTCCAGACGCCGATCGCGGTGCCGAGGCTGGTCAGGAAGAAGTTGAGCAACGCGCGGGCGACGCGATTGCGCCACCAGCCGCGGACACTCTGCACGTCGTCGCGCAGCGCCATGAAATCGGCATAGGTGGGTTTGCGCGCCCACACTTCCACCAGCGCACTGAGCGTGCCCGAGGCCAGCGCCGGATGCAGCGGCGTGATCGGCGAGGCGACGAACGCGGTGAGGATGCTCAGCGGATGACCGCCCGCGAGCGTGCAGCCGAGCGCGCCCAGCGCGCCGGTGACCAGCACCCACTGCAGCACGAGATCGCCGCCGACCTCGACGCCGCCGCGCCAGAAGCCCCAGGCGAAGCCGCCGAGCACGAACGCGGCCAGCAGCAGGGTGAACCAGGGGAACGAGGATTTGCGCTCGACCGCTTCCAGTTCGCCGCGCAGCGCGACCGGGTCGCGCCGATCTTCGGCCAGATGTTTCGCGAGGCCCTGCAGATGGCCCGCGCCGACCACCGCCAGCACTTCCCGCGCCGGGCCCTCGGCCGGAATCTCGCGCAGCTTGGCGGCCATGTACTCGTCGCGCTCGGCGATGACGGTGCGGTACAGCACGGGGCTGTCGGCGGCGAATTCGCTGAAGCTGGCTTCGAGGATGTCGCCTTCCTTCAGGCCTTCGATCTGTTCGTCCGACACCTTCTCGTCGAAGAACAGCGACGCCATCAATCCGCCGGAGACTTTCGCGCGCCCCCACCAGCCGAGCTTCTGCATCGCACGCTTGAAGGTGAGGCCGACATCGCGGTCGATGAGATGCAGTGCGAGTCCGCGTTCGCGGGCGTCGAGCACCGCGGCCTTCAGCTCGGCGCCGGGTTCGATGCCCAACTGTTCGGCGAGCCGGCGCTGGTAGGCGGCGAGGCCGAGATTCGCCGCGAACAGCGCGGTCCGTTCTTCGCGCAGCACTTTCACCAGATCGAGCCGCGCGAGCGCATCCGGATCGGTCAACGACTGCGCACGCTGCGGGTCGAGTTCGACCGCGATGGTGTCGTAGGCGCCGGTGGCGATCGCACCGCGCACGGCTTCCACACTGGCCTTGGAGACATGCGCGGTGCCCAGCAGCGTGTAGCGCACGCCGTCGCGTTCGACGACGACATGGGGCTGATCCCGGAAGAGGGTCTCGAGGACGTCGCGCAGCGCATCCTTCGGGGACGCGGCGGTGGACGGCGTGGAGGCGGGCGGAACGGAAGCGGTATCGAGATCGGTCATCGTGACGGCACGGTGGGGATGGACCCGCCGATCCCGGCCTCTCCGGGTCCAGCGGAACCGATCCTGGGGGCGTGCGCGACGGAATGCGCAGGATAGACCGTCGGGCCGGCGCTGTCTCGGACGCGTGCCGCGTTCAGCACAGTCCGAACGGCAGATTCGGCGACGATACGATCCGCGTACCGACCGGTTCGCTGCGCAGGAACCGCAGGGCATCGGCGATCACGTCGGGATGATCGGCGATCCGGTTGTGGCCGAAACCGCGGGTGCTCACCATCCGTGCGCCGGGCCACAGGCGGGCATAGCGTTCGCCTTCGGCCCAGGGGACTTCGCGGTCCTCCAGATCGTGCACGATCAGAGCCGGTCGTCCGATCACCGGCGCGTTGCGATGCGCCTGCAGATCTTCGATCGAGACCCGGGTCTCGCGTTCGAACAGCGCCGCCAGGCGGCGACCGAATGCGGTACCGAGCCAGACGAAGCGGCTGAAGCGTTCCATCGCGGCGAGCGGGTCCGCCGCCGGCGCGATCAGGATCGCACGGGCCGCGTCGAGCCCCCGCGCCAGCGCCACCGCGGCCGCGGCGCCGCCGAGCGAGTGTCCGATCACCGCCGCGGCCGGCCCGTAATGCCGACCGACCGCGAGCAGGCAGCAGGCGAAGTCGGGCAGGGTGGTGCGCTCGCCTTCGCTGCGACCGTGCCCGGGTTGATCGAAGGCGACCAGGGCATAGCCGGCAGCGCGCAACGGGGCCACCCAGCAGGCGATGCGGGTGCCATGGCTCGACCAGCCATGCGCGAACAGCAGATACGGCTGACGCGAAGGATCGCCCCAGACATAGGTTGCGATCGCCAGCCCGTCGAGATCGATCCGCGCCTCGCGGGCATCGGCCGTCGGTGCCGTGGCCGCGCGTCGACGGCTGCTGCGGAACGGCGTGCAGAACACGCGCGCGGCCCGGGCGAGCGTCGCCTCCGGCCAGCACCTCGCGCCCACCCAGAACGCGATGCGCAGCGCGTGCAGAGCGACAAAATCACGAACGGTCGTGCTTATTTTCAGCAGCAGGGGAGCCATGACATATCTCCGTGGCGTCGGGTCAATCTTGGGAAGGCGGGGCGCCCGCGGGCGGGAGGTCGCCGATCAGCCGGTCGTACATCCGCCGACCGCGTGCGACCGCGGCCCGGGGTGAGGTGAGGGCGAGATCGTGCTGGACCGCGAGCGCGACCGCGCTGATCTCGAAGGCCAACTGCTCGGCATCGGTATCGGCGCGCAACTCGCCGGACGTGATCGCCATGCCGACGGCGCGCACCAGGTCATCGCGCCAGCGGCGATGGTGGGCCACCACGCGATCGCGCAACGCGCCGGGACGATCGTCGTATTCGCTGACGGCGGAGAGCAGCACACAGCCACCGCGGTCCTGCGACAGCCATTCCAGCCAATGTTCGAAGATGGCGCGCAGGCGCGGCAGCCCACGTCGGGCCTTGAGCGCCGGGATCAGGGTGTGTTCGCCGAAACGCAGTGCAGCCAGATCCAGCACCGCGAGTTGCAGCTCCTCGCGCGAACCGAAGTGGGCGAAGACGCCGCTCTTGGACATCCCGACCGCATCGGCCAGCGGCCCGATGGACAAGCCCTCCAGCCCGGCGGAAGCCGCGATCATGTAGGCCCGCTCCAGGATCATGTCGCGGGTGGCGGCGCCTTTGCCAGTGTGTGTGGCCGGTGTCATGCGGCCTTTATAGAACGACCGTTCGTTTTATTGCAAGTGCCGACCCGCGAATGGCCGCCCCGGCGATCTCCGCCGTGGCTCAGTCGCGGTAGCGCCTGAGCAGATCCTCATACGCATCGATCCGGCGATAGCGCAGGAACGGCCAGATCCGGCGGACGTGCTCGCTGCGGGCCATGTCGACCTCGGCCATCAGGATCGTGGCCTCGGTGCCGGCTTCGGCCAGGAATTCACCCTGCGGCCCGAGCACATGGCTGTTGCCCCAGAAATCGATCCCCGGTGCGCCCAGCGGCGATGGTTCGTGGTCGACGCGATTGCAGCTGAGCACCGGCACGCCATTGGCGACCGCGTGGCCGCGATGGCTGAGGATCCAGGCATTGCGCTGGCGATCCTTCTCGGCCTGCGCGTCGGACGGATCCCAGCCGATCGCGGTGGGATACAGCAGCAGCTCCGCGCCGGCCAGCGCCATGAGTCGCGCGGCTTCCGGATACCACTGATCCCAGCACACCAGCACGCCGAGGCGGCCGACCGATGTGTCGATCGGGGTGAAGCCGAGGTCGCCCGGGGTGAAATAGAACTTCTCGTAAAACCCCGGATCGTCCGGGATGTGCATCTTGCGGTACTTGCCCGCCATCGAACCGTCGGCGTCGAACACCACCGCGGTGTTGTGGTACAGGCCGGCCGCGCGGCGTTCGAACAGCGAACCGACCAGCACGACGCCGTGCTGCTTCGCCAGCGCCGACAGGCGTGCCGTGCTCGGGCCCGGGATCGGCTCGGCCAAGTCGAACTCGTCGACCGATTCGTGCTGGCAGAAGTACGCGCCATTGTGCAGTTCCTGCAGCAGCACGAGCTTCGCTCCGCGCTTCGCGGCTTCGCCCACACGGTCCTCGATCACGGACAGATTGGCCTCGGCGGTGCCGTGGTTCTTTTCCTGGATCAGGGCGACGGGGAGGGTCTTGGTCTTCATCGCAACCTCAACGGAGCGGGTGTGTAGGGCGGGCCCAGGCCCGCCATTGCAACGGATCCGATCGTGCCATCAACCGATCGAAGCGATCAGGCCAGCACGCCCGCCGGCAACTGCATCGTGATGCAGTGCAGGCTGCCGTTCTGCCAGATCAGCGGCCGGCACGGCACCGGCACGATGACGCGCCCCGGGAACGCTTCGGCCATCGTCTCCTGGGCGCGGGCGTCGGCCGGATCGCCGTAGGCCGGGATCAGCACCGCGCCGTTGACGATCAGGAAATTCGCGTAGCTCGCCGCGAGCCGCCGGCCGTTGTCGAACACGGGCCGGGGCCAGGGCAGGGCGAACAGACGATAGGGCCGGCCATCGCGGGTGCGCAGGCGCGCCAGTTCCGCGGCCATCGCGCGCAGTTCTTCGTAATGCGTGTCGGCGACGTCATCGCAGCCCTGGTAGACGATGGCATCCTCCGCCGCGAAGCGGGCGAGGGTGTCGATGTGCGCATCGGTGTCGTCGCCTTCCAGATAGCCGTGATCGAGCCACAGCACCCGGTCCTGCCGCAGCCAGCCGGCCAGCTTCGCGCCCAGTTGCTCGCGGGTCGCGCCCGGATGGCGTTCATGCAGGCAGCGCCAGGTCGTGAGTAGGCTGCCGGCACCGTCGGTCTCGATACCGCCGCCTTCCAGCGCGAAATCGATCTGCTCGCGGGTCGCATCGGCGAACACGCCCTGTTCGTTCAGCGCCTCGACCAGCCGGTCGTCGCGGCTGGCTTCGAACTTGCCGCCCCAGCCGGTGAAACGGAAATCGAGCTGACGGAAGCCGGTGTCGGCCGTCAGCGTGATCGGCCCGCTGTCGCGCAGCCAGGTGTCGTCGTAGTCGACCGTCACGAACCGGACCCGGTCCATGTTGACCCGCGCCGAACGCAGGCGGGCTTCGGCATAGGTTTGCAGATCGTCGTCGGCGATGCAGATCACCGCGTCCTCGAACGCGGTGATGGCGACGACCAGGGCGATATAGGTTTCCTCGACCTCGACCAGGCGCGGGCCCCAGTCGGTCTCGGGATGCGGCCACGCGATCAGGACGGCGGACTGGGGTTCCCACTCCGCCGGAAAACGGAAGACATCGGACATCGGACTTCTTTCGGAAGAAATTATTTGATCGGAGGCTTCGGGCCGACTTCGTTGCCGCCGACGCGGATGGCGACGGCGTCGATCACCCGGTCCTTCTCGAAATAGACGACGAAATTCGGATAGGTCCAGCGGTGGATGGTCGGCCACTTGCGGCTCTGGCCGCCACGGGGCTCCAGGCGCTGGGTCGGCGCGCCGAACTTGCGTTCGACCTCGGCCATGCGCATGCCGCGTGCGGGCAGGATCATGCCCGCCTCCTGGTCGACGCGTTCGATCAGCAGTCGGTCGGCGAAGGCCTGCGGGGCGGCCGCGAGCAGCGCGGCGGCGATGAGGACTGCGGGGAGATGGCGCACGGGGGAACCTCCTCAGGCGGTTTGCAGTGGGCGCGGCGTACGGAGCGACGCGGCGGGCGATTGTAAGCACATCGCGGCGGCGGGCGCGACGACCGCGGCATGAAACCGGGATGGGGCGCCCGGACGCGACAAAGGCCGCGCGGGGCGGCCTTTGTCCGGTCTGCGATCGGCGCTGACGCGCCTGGCGCGAGACTTCCGGCGTCAGCGCGGATGCGCTTCGACGGGGGTGTTCCGCTTCAGCGCTGGCGCGCCTTGAAACGCGGATTCGACTTGCAGATCACGAAGACCTTGCCACGGCGGCGGACGACCTTGCAGTCGCGGTGACGGGCCTTCGCCGACTTCAGGGAGGACAAGACCTTCATGGGGAACCTCG